>NZ_JBFBCG010000050.1:0-57799 GCF_040683105.1 Streptomyces sp. NPDC051020
GGTCAGGGCCGTGTGGTCACCACTCCAGGGCCCAGGGCCGGCCGGTCGAGGCGAAGTGACCGACGTTGACACATTCGGTGGCGCCGGTCGACGGAACGTTCCGTCGACGGGCGCCGATGAATGTAAACCAGCCGGGTCCGTATCTCGGTACACGCCGGCCGGCGTGCCGGGGTCAGTGGATGATGCCCGTGCGCAGGGCCACGGCGACCATTCCGGCGCGGTCACCGGTGCCGAGCTTGCGGGCGATGCGGGCGAGGTGGCTCTTGACCGTCAGGGCGGAGAGCCCCATGGAGACGCCGATGGCCTTGTTGGACTGGCCTTCGGCAACCAGCCGGAGCACCTCCACCTCGCGGCCGGACAGTTCGCGGTAGCCGCCCGGGTGGCTCGGGGTGCCGGGGGGCCGGCGGTGCATACGGGCGGCATTGGCGCCGATGGGGGCGACGCCGGGTCGGGTGGGGTGGCCGATATTGGTACGCGTGCCGGTGACGACATAGCCCTTCACGCCGCCCGCGAGGGCGTTGCGTACGGCGCCGATGTCATCGGCGGCGGAGAGGGCGAGGCCGTTCGGCCAGCCGGCGGCTCGGGTTTCGGACAACAGGGTCAGCCCGGAACCGTCGGGCAGATGGACGTCGGCAACACAGATGTCGCGCGGGTTGCCGACGCGGGGACGGGCCTCCGCGATGGACGACGCCTCGATGACGTCACGTACCCCGAGGGCCCACAGGTGGCGGGTGACGGTGGAACGGACGCGGGGGTCGGCCACGACGACCATGGCCGTCGGCTTGTTCGGGCGGTAGGCGACCAGGCTTGCGGGCTGCTCTAGGAGAACGGACACCAGGCCTCCTGGGGAGTGGCGGAACGGGCCGGCTCGGGGATGAAGCCGGGGCGAACCGTGCTTGAAGGGTCATTGACCTCTTCGGCAGCAGACCCGTCCTCCTTTAGAGGAAGATCACGATTTCATGCGTAACAATTCGGACAAATCGGACGGGTGATCGATTGTACGACAAGAATGCCGGTAGCTGTGCGAAGCCTGTGACGCGCCGTCGCGGACAGGACCCGGCCGCCGGGACGCGCGGCACGATCCGGTGCCCCGCACTCCGGTGGCAGGGAGGAGCGTGCGGGATGCGGCGTACGGCACCGGCGGTGGAACGCTGCAGGCAGGACCGGGTGTCCGGGGGTACGGCGGCGCGACCGGGCGTGCGGGACCGGGGGTGCGGATACGGTGGCGCGGCGGGGTGTGCGGGATCCGCCTGCCGGAGAGACGGGCCGCGCGGGCATGAGGACCTGGGGGTACGGAACCGGCATACCGGGCCCCTGCCGGAGCCGACGCGCGGAACCTGGTTCCCGGATCCGGCTTCGGACCGGCTGCAAGGAATGGGCACAACGGAACCGGTGGGATACGGAACCGGCGTAGGCAAGATCCGCCTCCGCGTCCGGCCTGCGCACCCACATGGCGCATCCGGCCTACGCACCCACACGGCGCATCCGCCCTACGCACCCGGCCCTGGGAGTCCGCCCGCGTGGCCCCGCTACGGTGCCTGCGGGCCGCGCCGCTGGGGCAGTGTCACCACCGCCGCGTCGGCGGGTCCCGACGGCGGCAGACCGGCGATCTGGCACAGCAGATCTCCCCACGCCGCCAGATGCGCCGCCGTGTCCGGCACCCCGCCACGCCCCTCGCGCGGCGTCCAGGACGCACGGATCTCGATCTGGGTCGCCGGGCGCCGCTCCGCCAGCGTCCCGAAGTAGTGGGAACCGGCGCGGGTGACCGTGCCACCCGCCTCCCCGTACGACAGGCCCCGCGCCTCCAGCGCGCCGGTCAGCCAGGACCAGCACACCTCCGGCAGCAGCGGGTCGGACGCCATCTCCGGCTCCAGCTCGGCGCGTACCAGTGTGACCAGCCGGAATGTGCCCTGCCAGGCGTCATGCCCGGCCGGATCGTGCAGCAGCACGAGGCGGCCGTCGGCGAGATCGTCCTCGCCGTCGACGACCGCCGCCTCCACGGCGTACGCGTGCGGAGCGAGGCGCTGGGGCGGCCGGGTCGGCTCCACTTCCAGCTCGGGGCGGAGCCGCGCGGAGCGCAACGCTTCCACCGCCGACCGGAACGCGGGTGGGACGGAACTGCCCTCCACACTGTCCTTGCCGTCAGCGCTGTCGGAATGTTCGGAAAATTGTCCCTGAGCCGGAGCCATGCGGGGAAGAGTAGGCGGAACCGGAGCCTCGTGCAGGGAGGGACACCCTGCGGGGCTCGGCTCCTTGCCGCTTCATGCGAAGATTCTGTGCGTGAGCGCCAACGACAGCCCTTCGGGCCAGCAGACGAAGACCTCCGCCACCCATGAGTCGGCGTTCCTGAAGGCGTGTCGCCGCGAGCCCGTGCCGCACACGCCGGTCTGGTTCATGCGTCAGGCGGGGCGCTCGCTGCCCGAGTACCTGAAGGTGCGCGAGGGCATCGCGATGCTCGACTCCTGCATGATGCCGGAGCTGGTCACGGAGATCACGCTGCAGCCCGTACGCCGCCACAAGGTCGACGCGGCGATCTACTTCAGCGACATCGTCGTCCCCCTCAAGGCCATCGGGATCGACCTCGACATCAAGCCCGGCGTCGGTCCGGTCGTCGCGGACCCGATCCGCACCCGGGCCGACCTGGCCCGGCTGCGTGACCTCACGCCGGAGGACGTCCACTACGTCACCGAGGCCATCGGCATGCTCACCGCGGAACTCGGGTCGACGCCGCTGATCGGGTTCGCCGGTGCGCCGTTCACTCTGGCGAGCTACCTCGTGGAGGGCGGCCCGTCCCGCAGCCACGAGCGCACCAAGGCGATGATGTACGGCGAGCCGGAACTCTGGGCCGAGCTGCTCGACCGGCTGGCGGAGATCACCGGTGCGTTCCTGAAGGTGCAGATCGAGGCGGGCGCCTCGGCCGTGCAGCTCTTCGACTCCTGGGTCGGCGCGCTCGCCCCCGCCGACTACCGCCGCTCCGTGATGCCGGCCTCCGCGAAGGTCTTCGACGCGGTTGCCTCGTACGGTGTCCCGCGCATCCACTTCGGTGTCGGCACCGGTGAACTGCTCGGGCTGATGGGCGAGGCGGGCGCGGATGTCGTCGGCGTCGACTGGCGGGTCCCGATGGACGAGGGTGCGCGCCGGGTCGGACCCGGCAAGGCGCTCCAGGGCAACCTCGACCCGGCGGTGCTGTTCGCGCCGACGGCGACGGTGGAGGCGAAGGCGCGTGAGGTGCTGGACGCGGCCGCGGGTCTGGAAGGTCACATCTTCAACCTGGGGCACGGCGTGATGCCGGCGACCGACCCGGACGCACTGACCCGGCTCGTCGAGTACGTCCACACGCAGACGGCCCGCTGAACCGGTCGCCGAAACGCATCCTGCTCGCCGCGAAACCCTCGGGTTCCGCGGCGAGCGGTGCCTGGTGCGCACCCAGCCCCGAGACGCCGCCCCACCTATGTGCGCGGCCTCTCAGTGGTCACGGAGTGGCCGTTCGCCTGCCTGACGACGGAGAGCCCCCCTACACACCCGCCGCGCGCACGGCCTGGACCGTCTTGCGTGCCGCCACCAGGACCGGGTCCCACACCGGCGAGAACGGCGGGGCATATCCCAGGTCGAGCGCTGTCATCTGCTCCACCGTCATCCCCGCGGTGAGTGCGACCGCCGCGATGTCGACGCGCTTCGCCGCTCCGTCCCGGCCCACGATCTGTACGCCGAGCAGCCGGCCCGTGCGGTACTCCGCGAGCATCTTCACCGTCATCGGCTGAGTGCCCGGGTAGTAGCCCGCCCGCCCGGTCGACTCGATCGTCGCCGTGACGAACCGGAGCCCCACCGCGCGGGCGTCCTTCTCCCGCAGCCCCGTCCTGGCGATCTCCAGGTCGCAGACCTTGCTGACCGCCGTACCGACCACGCCCGGAAATGTCCCGTACCCGCCGCCCACATTGGACCCGATGATCTGGCCGTGCTTGTTGGCGTGGGTGCCCAGCGCGATATGCCGGGTGCGGCCCGCCACCAGGTCGAGAACCTCGACGCAGTCGCCGCCCGCCCAGATGTTGTCGTGCCCGACGACCCGCATCGACAGATCGGTGAGCAGACCGCCGTGCGGGCCGACCGGGAGGCCGGCCGCGCGGGCCAGCGTCGTCTCCGGTTCGACGCCGATGCCGAGCACCACCACGTCCGCGGGGTAGGTGCCCTCCTCCGTGGCGACCGCGCCGACCCGGCCGTCGGCACCGGTGATGATCTTGCTGACCGGGGCCCGGTTCACTGTCGTGATGCCCAGACCGTCCATCGCGTCGTGGACCAGGCGCCCCATGTCGGGGTCGAGCGTCGCCATCGGCTGCTCCCCGCGGTTGAGGACCGTCACCTCGAAGCCGTGCTTCAGCAGCGCCTCCGCCATCTCGACACCGATGTAACCGGCGCCGACCACGACCGCGCGCCGGCCGGGCGCCCGGTCCAGGGAGTCCAGCAGCGCCTGACCGTCGTCCAGGGTCTGCACCCCGTGCACCCCGGCCGCGTCCATGCCGGGCAGCGCGGGGCGCACCGGCCGGGCACCGGTCGCGATCACCAGCTTGTCGAAGCCGGCCCAGTACGTCTCGCCGGTCTCCCGGTCCAGCGCGCGCACCCGCTGCCCGGCGACATCGATCTCCGTCACCTCGGTGCGCATCCGCAGATCGATGGCGCGGGCCCGGTGCTCCTCGGGCGTACGGGCGATGAGGTCGTCCCGCTGCTCGACGTCTCCGCCGACCCAGTAGGGGATGCCGCAGGCGGAGTACGAGGTGAAGTGACCGCGCTCGAAGGCGACGATGCCCATCTCGTCGGGCCCCTTGAGCCTGCGGGCCTGGGACGCGGCGGACATGCCCGCCGCGTCCCCGCCGATGACCACCAGTCGCTCCGCTGCCATGCCGGGTCCCTTCGAGCGTCGAGTACGAAGGGCCCACGCTACGACCCTCAAGGAGCAGCCGGAGCTTCCGGCGGTACGGAGGCGTGCTCGGCCGCCCGGCGCGTTCGGCGCCGGGTGCGGACCAGCCGCCAGAGCAGCAGCAGTGCGGCCGCGGCCGCCAGGAACGGCGCCGCCGCACCCATCGCCATCGCGATCCACTTCACCGTTGTCACGAACGCGTGCCAGCCGCCGCCGAGCGCGTCCACGAACCCCGGATCGTCGTCGTCCGTGCCCTGCGCCGAGGACTCCGGCTCGGCGAGGTCGAGGGTGATCGTGGCCAGGGTGGTGCGGTCCTTGAGCGACTCCTGCCGGGCGAGCAGCGACTCCAGCTCTGCCTGACGATTGCTCAGTTCCCCTTCCAGGGCGACCACATCGGCAATCTTCTCGGCCCGGTCCATCAGTTTCCGGACCCGGGCGACGCTCGCCCGCTGGGTGGCGATCCGGCTCTCCACGTCGACGACCTGATCCGTGACGTCCTTCGCCTCCGACGTACGGGACAGCAGTTTCCCGCCGCCCGCCAGCTTCCGCAGCACGGCGTCGTACTCGGCCTGCGGCACCCGCAGCACCAGGTGCGACGTCTCGCGCAGGTCGTCGATCCGGTCTGTGGACTCGTTCGCCACCAGCCCGCCCGCATCCTCCGTGACCGAACGGGCCGCCGCGGCTGCCTTCGGCACGTTCTTCACCTCCACGGAGAGCGAGGCCTTACGGATGACATGGGTGGTGGTCGGCGCGGGGGAGCCGGTCGATCGATCCGGGCTGCCGTCGGTGGCCCTCCGGTCCGACTCCCCGCTTGCGGAGTCGGCGCGCCCCGCGGGAGCTGCCGCCTTGTTGTCCGCGGCGTCCGCCGCCTTCGTGGTGCTGCCTGAGCTGTCGTCGGCGGCGCCGCAGCCGCTCACCGCGAGCAGCACGGCAAGCATCCCGGCGGCGAGTACCGTGCGTGAACGACGGGTGGACGAACGGCTCGAATGACGTGGGCTCTGCATAACTGCTCCCCCGGGGCGGGTGGTTGATGGTGCCGGTTCGACGTGCGAGGCGGGGATGCGGGTTGCCCTTTACCGGTTTCGAAGCGGTCACGGTCAGGACTCGGAAGAGGTCTGAGAGAGTGGAGGCATGCAGCGTTCAACACACCGCGTGGACACAGGTACGGGTCATGTCGTCGTCATCGGCGGCGGCATCGCCGGACTCGCGGCCGCCCATCGGCTCATCGGCGCAGGACTGAGGGTTACGCTCCTGGAGGCGACCGACCGGCTGGGCGGCAAGCTCATGACCGGCGAGATCGCCGGCACCCAGGTCGATCTGGGCGCGGAGTCGATGCTGGCCAGACGACCCGAGGCGGTCGACCTGGCGCGCGCCGTCGGGCTCGGCGACCGGCTTCAGCCCCCCGCCACCGCCATCGCGTCGGTCTGGACGCGGGGCGAACTGCGGCCGATGCCCAAGGGCCATGTGATGGGCGTCCCGGGCGACCCCGACGCAGTCAGCGAAGTGATCTCCCCGGAGGGTCTGGCCCGCATCGCGCAGGAACGGGACCTCACGCCGACCGCGATCGGCGACGATGTCGCGGTCGGCGCGTATATCGCCGACCGGCTGGGCCGCGAGGTCGTCGACCGGCTCGTGGAGCCCCTGCTCGGCGGCGTCTACGCGGGCGACGCCTACCGGATCTCGATGCGCGCAGCCGTGCCGCAGCTCTTCGAAGTGGTCCAGGAGGGCGGCTCGCTGCTCGACGGCGTGCAGCGCATCCAGCGGCAGGCCGCAGCCCGGCAGCAGACCGGCCCGGTCTTCCAGGGCATCGACGGCGGCATCGGCACCCTCCCGGACGCGGTCGCCGAGGCCGTGCGCGCCGGAGGCGGCGAGATCATCACCGCCACGCCCGTGCTGGGCCTGACCCGTACCGCCGACGGCTGGGACGTCCGCACCGACACCCGGGTGATCGCCGCCGACGGCATCGTCCTCGCCGCCCCTGCCTGGTCCGCGTCGACGCTGCTGGCCGCCGAGTCCCCGGCCGCCTCCGCCGAGCTCGCGGGCGTCGAGTACGCGTCCATGGCGCTGGTCACCCTGGCGTTCCGGCGCTCCGACGTGGCGGCCATGGGCGCCCTCGACGGGCGCTCCGGCTTCCTCGTGCCGCCGGTCGACGGCCGTACGATCAAGGCCTCCACCTTCTCCACCCACAAGTGGCAGTGGGTCGCCGACGCCGCCCCCGACCTGTTCATCCTGCGTACCTCGGTCGGCCGGTACGGCGAGGAGGACCATCTCCACCGCGAGGACACCGAACTCGTCGACGTCTCGCTGCGTGACCTCGCCGACGCCACCGGACTCGCCGCGAAGCCGGTGGACACCGAGGTCACCCGGTGGCTCGGCGGCCTGCCCCAGTACCCCGTCGGCCATCTGACCCGGGTCGCCCGGATCCGCGACGAGGTCGCCAAGCTGCCGGCCCTGCGGGTCTGCGGAGCGGTGTACGACGGGGTCGGCATCCCCGCCTGCATCGCCGGCGCCCACCGGGCCGCGGACGAGATCGCTGCGGACATCGCGGGCGGGACCGCGGGAGAGATCATTGCCACTCCGACCCCGGTTCAGGGCACACGGAGCGAGGCGGGACAATAGCCGTATGAGTGCGCCTGAGAAGATTCCGAACGCCGGTAAGAAGGCCAAGGACCTCAACGAGGTCATCCGCTACACGCTGTGGTCCGTCTTCAAGCTGCGCGATGTGCTGCCCGCCGACCGTGCCGGTTACGCCGACGAGGTCGAGGAGCTGTTCGACCAGCTCGCGGCCAAGGACATCACGGTCCGCGGCACCTATGACGTGTCCGGCCTGCGTGCCGACGCCGATGTCATGATCTGGTGGCACGCGGAGACGGCGGACGAGCTGCAGGAGGCGTACAACCTCTTCCGGCGCACCAAGCTGGGCCTGGCGCTGGAGCCCGTCTGGTCGAACATGGCGCTGCACCGCCCCGCCGAGTTCAACAAGTCGCACATTCCGGCGTTCCTCGCCGACGAGACGCCGCGCAACTACATCAGCGTGTACCCCTTCGTGCGCAGCTACGACTGGTACCTGCTGCCCGACGAGGACCGCCGCCGCATGCTCGCGGACCACGGCAAGATGGCCCGCGGCTACCCTGACGTCCGCGCCAACACCGTGGCCTCGTTCTCGCTCGGCGACTACGAGTGGATGCTCGCCTTCGAGGCCGACGAGCTGTACCGCATCGTCGACCTCATGCGTCATCTGCGGGCCTCCGAGGCGCGGATGCACGTCCGCGAGGAGGTCCCCTTCTACACGGGCCGCAGGAAGTCCGTCGCAGACCTGGTGGCCGGGCTCGCGTAGCGAGCGGGCTCCGACCACCCCAACCCGGAAGATCAGACGGCGGGCGCCGGCGCACAGCTGTGCGCTGCCCGCCGCTCCAGCGACACCGGGTTCGGCTTCGGGTTCGCCGAGGGCTCCGACCTGCGGCGATCCCGAGACCTGCGGGGAAGCGCACCGCCCTTCCCCGCAGGTCCCCGGCCCACCTCTGCGTGGGCCGGTCGCATGTTCCCGCGGGGGCACGACGGTCCGTGCCGTCCCGCCGCACGACCGCTCGCCGGCCAGGAACGGCTTTGCCCCGTACCTCGCCGCCGATCTTCGTGGCCGGCCAGTGCGCCCGTTCATCGCCGCCGATCCGGCGCACCGTCGCTGCGCCCGCTCGTACGCGTCGACTGGATCCTTGCTGCGGAAGACGCGACGAGACATGGAATCGCCCATGTGCCGAGATGCCGTGTGACCGGCGCCGCAGGTCCTCGCGGGAAGACTTCGGAACCGCCACCTGTACACGGCATCGCCCATTCGGAGATCCTCAGTGACTGTGACCGACAAGAAAAGCGATACTGCGTGGCCCGGGGGGCATCAGCGCCATCACTCTGTTCGTCGAGGACCTGGACGCCACGAAGGGTTTCTACCGGGAGGTCTTCGGGCTGCCGGTGGCCTACGAGGACGACGACTCGGCCGTATTCGGATTCGGGAACGCCCTCATCAACCTGCTGAGGGCCCCTGCCGCGCACGAGCTGATCGAGCCCGCGCGCGTCGCGGCTGCCGACGCCGGATCCCGACTCCAGCTCACCCTCACCGTGGACGACGTGGACGCCATGTGCGAGGAGTTGGCCGCGCGTGGTGTGACGCTGCTCAACGGACCGATGGACCGGCCCTGGGGCATACGGACCGCCAGCTTCCGCGACCCCGGCGGCCACATCTGGGAAATCGCCGAGTGACCGGGGGAGGCACCGGCGGACATCGAGCGCGAGGCGCTGTTCGCGGCCCCCGGCCGGCCACCTCACCGGCCGGGGTGTTCGCGTCAGAGGTGTGAGGGCCCCGGTGTGCCGCGCGGCTCGCCCGTGAGCGCGGCCCGCAGCGCCAGATCGTCGACGGCGCCGACCCCTTTTACGGCGACCGCCGCCAGTACGTCACGCTCCGCGCCGCCCGCCGGGGCGGCGTAGGAGTCCAGCAGCCGCTGTCCCGTGGGAGAGGCCCAGGAGTCCCACGGATGGATCTCCATCCGGGCGATGGCCAGGCAGCCGAGCGTCAGGACGAGCGGCAGTCCGAACCAGACCCACTCGGTCGTCAACGGACTGCCGTGACCTTGCTCCTGACCGGACAGCAGCAGCACCGCACCGGCCATCGCAACCTCCAGCAGCGCCGCGCCGCGCACCATGCGCACCGCCGATGCGAGGTCCGTCCGTTCGCCGCCTGGCAGGGCCAGACCCGCGGCGACGAGCCGGTCGGCGAGGGCGCGAACAGCATCGGCTGCGGCGGTGGCCGCACGTATCGGAGGGATCAGCGACTGCCCCGCCGGCCCGATGGCATGGATCACCGTCCGTTCGACCTCGTCCCGGCCCTCAGGGTCGACGACCGTCGCCCATCCGGTGTGGGCGAGGAGCAGGCGTCTGCGCAGATGCATGGTGACGAGCGCGACATCGGCGACCCGGTGGGGGCCGCCGGCCAGGAACGCCGTCTCGTACAGGGTCAGTTCGACATCACCGGGGTCCCGGGCCCGGTCGACGGCTGCGGCGGCGAGGCAGAGCCGGAGGCAGGAGAGAGCCGCCGCACCCGATGCGACCAGCAGCAACAGAACCCAGAGCATGTCCGAGTTCTATGCGAGGCGGGCGGGGGAGCGCCATAGCCTGTTCAGTATTCGGAATTCGGACCCGCTTGCGAGGTGCCGGTGTCAGGAGCTGCTGCCGCAGCTCGACCCCCCGCAGCTGGATCCACTGCTGCTGGATCCACTGCTGCTGGAACAGCCGGAGCCGCCGGACCCGCCGCAACCGGATCCGGAACTGCCACCGCACCCGCTGCCCCCGCCCGGGGTCCCGCTGGAGCTCCCGCAGCCGGAGCCGGAACCGCCCGAACCGGCGCACCACACCGCCGCGACGAAGTGGTCGTTGCTGCCGGCGTAGGAGCGCGAGGGCGACATCGGTCGCATCCCGCCGGCCGTCCGCATTCGTGCGGCCGTCGCCAACTGCGCCCGCAGCACGGGATCGGGCAGCGCGCGCAGCCCCAGATTCGCCACGAGGTGGGCAGGTTCGGCGGTGGAGGCATGGGCGGCGCGGTACTGCTCGGCGGCACGCCGCCCTGCTTTGGTGATCCGCGTGCGGGCGACGCCCGCGCAGATCAGCCCGGTCGGAAAGCCGACGAACAGGGCGGGGAACACTTTGACGATGAAGGGGAGGGAGAAGTCGAACTCGTCGAATTCCGCCGTGAACTGTGACGCCGTCACCGCGAAGGAGACCGGGATGGCCAGCAGGCAGCCCAGCCCCTGGAACAGGCCCCAGCGGCGCCACTTCACGGTGGCCTCCGGTGCGGCCAGCAGTCCGCGGGCCGCGAGCCCGTCACCGATCTCCTGCACCGCCGGGTGCCGCATCACCGCATCCCGCAGGGTGTGCAGCGCACCGCTGGGGGCGGCGGCGTGCTCCTGGAGAACGGCTCGCTCCACCGGGTCGTGGGCGACCGGCCGCTGGACGGAGACGATGCCGGGACCGCCGACCGCCAGGCGCCCGTCCGTCTGCATGGCGGCGAGCGCGGTGTCCACGACCCTGCCGGGCCCGCCGTTCAGGAATGCCACTTCGTAGAGGTCGTGGGCAGGGCCACCGGGGCCGCGCCGGGCATTCGAGAGCCCCACGATCAGGAGGGTCGAGGAGACCGCGACGGCCAGCGTCACCAGCAGAGCGACGATGTTCATTCCGCTCACCTCCCGATGAGCGCGGCGCGGGCGGCCCGAACCAGCCGGGTCGTGCGGCGGGGCGGCCTTGCGGCCGCGCGGTCCTGCCACCAGATGGTCAGCCGGCGCCGGGCGGCGTCGTCGGTGGGGCGCCCGGCGATCAGCAGCTGCTCGGCGAAGTCCATTGCGTCGCGCCGGTATCCGGCGGCCATGGGGCGGTTCCTGGCGTACGCGAGGAAGGCGCGCCGGTAGCCGTCCCCGAGGATTTCGGGCAGCTCGGGTGCCACCTTGGCGACGACATCGGCGCGCTTGGCAGCCAGTGCGCGGCTCTGGACACCGAGGCGGTGGTGGTCGAAGTCCTCGGGGGCGGGGGTACCGGCGACGAGGGCGGAGAGCAGCGCGGTCTGAGCGACGGCGGCGCGGTCGCGGGTGGCGTCGGTCGTGGGGCCGGGGGAAGAAGCGGCGGGGTGTCCGGCGGGGCGCCCGGCGGGTTCGATGCGGGCGACGCCGTCTCCGGACGTCCCGGCGCCCTGTCCCCGTCCGGGCCCCGTCTTCCCTGCCGCGGCCAGCGTGGCGCGGATCGCCGTCAGTTCGCCCGCCAGCTCGTGCGCGGGCGGGAAGTCGTCGTCGCGCTCCAGGAGTACACCTGGCGGGTCGACCCGCGAGCGGAGCTCGGCGAGCACGTCGAGGACGGGCCGGGTCACCGGGTGGGCGTGCGTGTCGTGCCAGACGCCGTCCTTCTCGATGCCGCCCGCCACATGCACGTACGCGATCGCCTCCACCGGCAGCTCGTCGAGCGACCTCACGGGATCCTCGCCGCGATTGACGTGATTGGTGTGCAGGTTGGCCACGTCGATCAGCAGTCGGACCCCGGTGCGTGCGACCAGCTCGGCCAGGAACTGGCCCTCGGTCAGCTCCTCGCCCGGCCACGCGATCAGCGCCGCGATGTTCTCCAGCGCCAGCGGCACCGGCAGCGAGTCCTGCGCGATCCGGACGTTCTCGCACAGGACGTCCAGCGCGTCCCAGGTTCGCGGCACGGGCAGCAGGTGGCCCGCTTCGAGCCCCGGCGACGCGGTGCGTGTCCCCCCGGCCCGTACGAAGGCGATGTGCTCCGTGACCAGCGGTGTGCCCAGCAGCGTGGCCCGCGCGGCAAGGTTCGCGAGCCGACCGGGGTCGGGACGGTCGGCCCCGCCGAGGCCCAGCGAGACGCCGTGCGGGACGACGGTCACGCCGCGGGCGCGGAGCCGTACCAGGGAGTCGGGCAGGTGGTCGGTGCAGAGGTTCTCTGCGACCGCTTCCACCCAGTCGATCCCCGGCAGTGCCTCCACCGCGTCCGCGATCTCCGGTCGCCAGCCGATGCCGATTCCCAGCTCCATGGTGTCCCCCTCCTCCACTGCGTGCAGGGGTAATGGCCCCGACGGGCAGCGGCCAACCCGAAAGGGGGGACGTTCAGAGCATGATTTGAGGTTCCGGCCACAGAGTGACCGGCGCGTGGACCGGCCGACCGGTGCGGTCCCGCTCGGGCATCGGCGTCGTGGACGGACGCGAGGTAAAGGACCGGTCCCCGGTCGGCTCCGCGGACAGGACCTGAGTGTTCAGCGGCGCAGTGCCGGATGGTCGGCGACCACCGTGCAGGATCCCGGGGCGATCTCCGTGAACCCGGCGTCACGCACCACCGGCAGTCCGCTCCCGGTGAGTTCCGCCCAGCGGGTGGCGTCCGGGGTGGCGACGGAGAGCGGGAAGCCCGCCTCCCGCCACGCCTTGCGCTCCGTGTCCGACAGCTCCCACCAGGCGAGCTGCGCTCCGTGCCCGGCCTGTGCCATCTCCTTGCCCGCGGACATGTCGAGCTCCGGGTTCAGCCAGAGCACCGGGCCGGACGGGTCGGGCGCGGCGGGCGGCTCGGGGTCGTCCAGGTCCGTCCCCGACACCTGGAGCTTCGCCAGCTCCTTCGGCCAGCCGTCCAGCGGAACCGGTGGGAAGACCCGCACTTCGGCGCTCTCGCCGGTGACCGTGATGCCGGGCAGCGCGGACGCCTTGCGCCACTCAGCGCCCCGCGCCCGCCGCACCACCTTGCGGATCCGGGCGTCCTGCCAGTCGCGCATCACCTGCGCCCACTCGCCCTCGCCGGCCGACCGCTCGTCCGAGAGCATCACGAGGACGGCGCGGGCGGCGGTGCGCAACGCGTCGGTGCGGGCCGGGGGGTCGGTCTTCTCGATGTGCACGACCAGCGGAAGCACGTACTGCTGGGCCTCGTCGCGGCTGGTCGGCTCGGAGTGGAACGGGGAGTCCGAGGGGGCCACGGCGCCGGACGAGGACGGGGGTGCGGAAGTGTCGTTGCTGCTCACTCGTCCCAGTCTGCCAGCCGCCCGGCCCGGTTCCTTGGCGGAATGAAACGCTCCGGGTGAGGATGCACCGCATGAAGAGCGATCTCTTTTCCAGCGAGAACATGGTCCAGCCGGCAACCGCCCCTGGAATGACCCTGCAGAATGCCAAATCCATCAAGTACGCCGTCAACGGCGAGATGCACGCCCGCCAGGGATCAATGGTCGCCTTCCGCGGCAATCTCCAGTTCGAGCGCAAGGGCCAGGGCCTCGGCGGCATGCTGAAGCGCGCCGTCACCGGCGAGGGACTGCCGCTGATGGCGGTCCGCGGGCAGGGCGAGGCGTGGTTCGCGCACGAGGCCGCCAACTGCTTCATCGTGGACATGGAGCAGGGCGACGTCCTCACCGTCAATGGCCGCAACGTCCTCTGCTTCGACCCCACCCTCACGTACGAGATCAAGACCGTGAAGGGCGCCGGGATAGCTGGTGGCGGGCTCTTCAACAGCGTTTTCAGCGGTTACGGCAAGCTCGGCCTGATCTGCGAGGGCCACCCGATCGTGATACCCGTCACGGCCCAGCAGCCGGTGTACGTCGACACGGACGCGGTCGTCGGCTGGAGCGCCCAGCTCAGCCCCTCGCTGCACCGCTCGCAGAGCATCGGCTCGATGATCCGCGGCGGCTCCGGCGAGGCGGTCCAACTGATGCTGCAGGGCGAGGGATTCGTGATCGTCCGGCCCAGCGAGCTCAAGCCCGAGAAGGCATCGGCCAACTGAACCTGACAGGAGTGGGCCGACGGTACGGCCTCGGCGGACCATGGGTGCTGCGCGGGGTCGACCTCGACCTGCCCGCGCACACCCTTGTCCGGATCGAGGGTGCCAACGGCACGGGAAAGTCGACGCTGTTGAGGCTGATCGCCGGGATTGACGCCCCGACCGAGGGCCGCATCACCGGCCGACGGCCGCGCACGGCGTACGTCCCCGAGCGCTTCCCGGCGGCGCTGCCCTTCACTGCCGCCGGGTACCTCGTCCACCTCGGGCGGATCCACGGTCTGCGGACCCCGGAGGCGACCGGGCGGGCGCAGGAGTGGCTGGCGCGCTTCGGGGCCGCCGGCCACGCCCGTACCCCCCTGTCCGAACTCTCCAAGGGCACCAGCCAGAAGGTCGCCGTCGCCCAGGCGCTGCTCGCCGAACCGGAGCTCCTGGTCCTGGACGAGGCATGGACCGGCCTGGACACGGCGGCCCGCGGCGAACTGGACCGCGCGGTCGCGGAACGGGTCACGGCCGGGGCCACCGTCGTCTTCGTCGACCACGATCCGCGCCGACTGGCCGAGGCGGTCGACGTCACCCACCGGGTCGAGGGGCACCGGCTCGTCCCCGTAACGGCGACGGAGACCGGGGACGGGACGGCCGGGCCGCGGGTACGCATCGAGGTCACGGGCGCGTCCGGGGCCGTCCTTCCCTCGGGGCTTCCCGGCACCCCGGTGCAGGAGCCCCGGACCGACGGAACCGTCCGGCTCACGGTCGCGGCCGTGCACTCCGACGCACTCCTGCGCGCTCTGCTCACAGCCCGCCCGCCCTGGCACATCACACACCTGTCGGCGGCAGCGGCACCCGAACCGACGCCCCGGACCGAACCGTCAGGGACCAGGCAGGCACGATGACCGCCCTGATCCGCTACCAGGCCGCCCTGCTGCTCCGCTCCCAGCGCTGGCTCGCCCCCGTTCTCCTGTACGCCGTCTTCCTCGCCGTCGGAGTCCAGTCGGGGCAGCCCGTGCTCGACTCGCTCGGTTACGCCGCCGCCGCGCTCCTGCCCGTCACCGCCTGGCTCGTCCAGCTCTGCGCCACCCAGGAACCACCCGCCGCCCGGACCGTCGCCGCCGCTGCGGCCGGGCAGCCGCGGGTCCATCTGGCATCGCTGCTCACCGCCGCGGGCTGTGCCGGACTGATGGGCACGGCGGCCACCGCGATCGTGCTGCTGATCAGCGATCCGGCCAACGCCGACCACACCGTCCGCGTGCCGCTGCTGCCCGCCGCGCTCGCCGGGCTGCTCGCCGCCGCCTGCTGCGTGCTGCTGGGAGCGGCGGTCGGCGCCCTGTGCACCCGCCCGATGGTGCACCGTCGCGGCTGGTCGGTCGCGACCACCGCGCTCGCCGCCCTGCTGTCCCTGGTGACCACCGGATCGCCCGCGAAGTACGCGGTCACGGGACTGGTCACCGGATCGCTGACCGGAGCGGTACACATCCCTGTCCTGCCTCTGATCTGCGCCGCCGTGGCGGCCTGCGCGGTGGCGGCGGTCGTCTGCAGGCTGACTTCGCTGCGCGGGTGAGTAAGAGGCCGCGCACATGGGTGGGGCGGCGTAGCCCGGCCCGGCGGCCGCACCTGCGCCGCGGACGCGGCCCCACCACCTCGTAGCGGCCGATGCCCCCTCCGGTACGGGGGCGGACCGCTCCGCCCCCGTACCGCTCAACACCTCAATGCCAAGGGCCCGTCACCGCGAACGTCGTCCCCGGCGTGTAGCAGTTCACGAACATCGTCCCGCCGTCCGGAGCGAATGTGACCCCGGCGAACTCGCCCCACTCCGGACTCTCCGCCGTCCCGATGTTCTGCCGGCCGCGCGCCATCGCGTACACCTCGCCGCGCCGCGTCACGCCGAACACATGCTGCGCGCCGTTCCCGTCCTCGCACACCATCAGCCCGCCGTCGGACGCCAGACAGATGTTGTCGGGGGACTCGCCGGGCAACTGCACGTCCGTGCCCGGACCGAAGACGACCACCAGCGTGAGGCGGCGCCGCTTCGGCTCGTACCGCCACACCTGTCCGAAGTGGTCGGCCGCCGAGCCCGCCGCGCTCTGCGCGAAGCTGGAGACGAAGTAGACCGACGAGCCGCCCCAGTAGCAGCCCTCCAGTTTCTGGGCGTGCGTGATGCCCTTCGGGCCGAAGCCCTGGAACCGGATCGGTGTTCCGGCGGCCTGCGGATCCGGTACGGGGACCCACTCGATCCGGTCGAAGCTCGCACCGGTCTCCTGGATGACGGAGAGGTCGGGGACGCCGGGCACCCGCATGGCCTGCAGTTCGCCGCCGGCCCGCAGAGAGCCGGTGCCACCGAGCGGTTTCTCCGGAAGGAAGCGGTAGAAAAGCCCGAACGGCCTGTCGAACGCGTCCTCCGTCTCGTACACGATCCCGTTGTGCGGATCGATCGCGACCGCCTCGTGCTGGAAGCGGCCCATCGCGGTGAGCGGCACGGCTCCGGTGCGGCGCGGGTCGGCGCCGTCCACTTCGAAGATGAAGCCGTGGTCCTTGGTGTAGCCGTTGGTGCCGGCCCGGTCCTCGGTCTCCTCGCAGGTCAGCCAGGTGTTCCATGGGGTCCGGCCACCCGCGCAGTTCACCGCCGTGCCGGCGATGGCCACCCGTTCGCCGAGGACCGCGCCCCGGCTGTCGAGCTCCAGGGTCGTGCAGCCGCCCTTGCCCATCGGGTCGTAGGTGAGGCCGTCGACGGCCGGTACCGGGATCTTCGCAGTGACCCGGTTCTCGTGGTTGCGGACGAGATGGACGCGGCCTCGGTGGCCGGTGAACGCCGCCATGCCGTCGTGGTTGCTGGGGACCCGGCCCTCGCCGGAGCGGAGCCGCTCGCCCTCCCGGGACAGGACCCGGTAGCGGAACCCTTGCGGCAGGTCGAGCAGACCGTCGGGGTCGGGGACCAGCGGCCCGTAGCCGCTGTGGCCACGGGCGGCCGCGGTGCCCGCGAAAAGTTCGGAGAAGGCGCCGGCGAAGGCGATCGAGACAGCGGTCGCACCGCTGCCGGCGAGGACCTGGCGTCGTGTTGCGAGTCGTCGAGGTGCAGTTGATGACATGAGGCAACTCCCTGCTGGCGGACAGGAGAAGTGACCCGCATGTGTGTACCACGCGTTTCGTCGCGCGGGAACCATGCGGGTCACTGAGCCTCGTGCGTGTCACGGGTCCGCAGGGGCCCGTGGGATCAGCCGCGGGGCCGGCCGTGCGGTCAGACGAGCGACGCGGTCAGTGTGATCGTCGTGCCCGTGAGGGCCTGGCTGACCGGGCAGTTCGCCTTGGCGTCCTCGGCGGCCTTGATGAAGCCCGCCTCGTCGAGACCGGGCACCTCGCCCTGCACGGTGAGGTGGATGCCGGTGATGCCGGTGCCGGGCTGGAAAGTGACCTCGGCTTGGGTGTTCAGCCGGGTCGGCGCGTTGCCGGCCGTGGTCAGACCGTTGGACAGGGCCATCGAGAAGCAGCTGGAGTGCGCCGCCGCGATGAGCTCCTCCGGGCTGGTCTTGCCGTTCGCCTTCTCCGCACGGGACGGCCAGGAGACCGCGTACTCCCCGATGCCGGAGGAGTCGAAGGTGACAACGCCCTTGCCCTCGATCAGGTTGCCTTCCCAGACCGTGTGCGCCTGACGCGTGGTTGCCATGCTGGATCCCTTCGGATGGGTGGAGTTACCGCACCCGAACCTACTGCGCCACCAGTCCCTTTGCGTCGCGCGCCAGCGCCGTCAGGCGGGAGATCGCCCGGAAGTACTTCTTCCGGTACCCCCCGTTCAGCATCTCGTCGCTGAACAGCCGGTCGAACGGGAGCCCCGACGCGAGCACCGGGACTTCCCGGTCGTACAGCCGGTCGGCGAGCACGACGAGCCGCAGCGCCGTCGACTGGTCCGGCACCGCCTGCACGTCGGTGAGGCACACCGCGCGGATGCCGTCCGTCAGCGCGCCGTACCGGCTCGGATGGACGCGGGCCAGATGGTCGAGCAGCGACGGGAAGTCGTCCAGGCTGGCGCCCTCGGTGGCGTACGCGACCTTCGTGACCTGCTCGTCGGAGTACGGCGCCGGCGCCTCGGGCAGCCCGCGGTGCCGGTAGTCCTCGCCGTCGATCCGCAGCGGCCGGAAGTGCGAGGACAGCCCCTGGATCTCCCGCAGGAAGTCGGCGGCGGCGAAGCGCCCCTCGCCGAGCTTGCCGGGCAGGGTGTTGGAGGTGGCGGCGAGCGCGACACCCGCCTCGACCAGCCTGCTGAGCAGTGACGACACGAGAACGGTGTCACCCGGGTCGTCGAGCTCGAACTCGTCGATGCACAGGAGCCGGTGCCCGCTGAGCGTCTGCACGGTCTGCTGGAAGCCCAGCGCGCCCACCAGGTTGGTCAGCTCGACGAACGTGCCGAACGCCTTCAGTGCGGGAGCGGCGGGCGTGGCGTGCCAGAGCGAGGCGAGGAGATGCGTCTTGCCGACGCCGTACCCGCCGTCGAGATAGACACCGCGCGGTCCGGCGGCCGGTGCCGCCTTCCTGCCGAACCGCCACCATCCCTCCGAGGATCCGCTTCGCGCGCTCCCCTTCCTGCCCGCACCTGTCGCGTGCGCCCCGCCGAGCCCGTGCGCGAACTCGTCGAGAACCTTCACCGCGTCGGTCTGGCTGGGCTGGTCGGGATCGGGGACGTACGTGTCGAAGCGCACCGAGTCGAAGCGCGGCGGCGGCACCATCTCGGCGACCAGCCGGTCGGCGGGGACGTGCGGCTCAAGGGCGCACAGGGACAGCGGGGCCGTTTCGGCTATGGGGCTCTGCCCCGGCACGGCGGTGGATGACGACACAGCTCTCAAGCTTAAGCGCCATGCGAGACTGCACGGATGCGACGCCTCTTCCCTGTGACCGACCCGACACCGGCTGCCGAAGGAGGGGAGTGGAGTCTGGACGAGCTCGCCGACGCCTATGCGTACCCGGCGGGCGACGACCCCTGGCTGCGCGCCAACATGGTCTCCACACTCGACGGCGCCGCGCAGCACGACGGACGCTCGCAGCCGATCTCGTGCGACACGGACATGCGGATCTTCGGCACGCTGCGCGCTCTGGCCGATGTGGTCGTGGTGGGTGCGGAGACCGTACGGATGGAGGGGTACCGGCCCGCCAGGGCCCGGGACGCCTTCGCCGCGCGGCGGGCGGCGGCCGGGCAGGGACCCGCGCCGGCGATCGCCGTCGTCAGCGGGAGCCTGGACCTGGATTTCTCGCTCCCGCTCTTCGTCTCGCCGCTCGTCCCGACCCTCGTGGTCACCGGGGCCGGTGCGCCGCCGGACCGGGTCGAGGCGGCCCGCAGCGCGGGTGCCGAGGTGGTGATCGCGGGGGAGGGCTCCCGGGTGGACCCCACCAGGGTCGTGCGGGAGCTCGCGGACCGCGGGCTGAGGCGGCAACTGGCGGAGGGCGGGCCCCGGCTGCTCGGTCAGTTCGTGGCCGCCGGGGTGCTGGACGAGCTCTGTCTCACCCTGTCTCCCATGCTGACCGCCGGCGATGCCCAGCGAATCACGGGCGGCCCCTCGGTGGCGGTGCCGGAGCGATTCACCCTCGCTTCGATGCTGGAAGAAGCCGGATTTCTCTTCACTCGGTACCGTCGGATCTGACAATCAGCGGAATTTCCCGTTCCGGTTAGCTTCCGATGGGCACAATGACTCACGCAGACCCCGTGCGACCACGGGGAAGGATGGTTTCAGCAGAGGCCGTCGAGGCCCGATGGAGCAGAAGGGCGCCCGAGGTGTTCACCAGCGTTTTGATGATCGAGAAGCCCCTCACTTCCGAGGACGTCGAGTTCGTCACCACCCTGCACGGGGAGGAAGAGACCTCGTTCGTCGTACTGATGCAGCCGCGCGGAGACCAGGCCGACGTACTGCTGCGCGCCATCGACGACGTGGCGATCGGCGAGCTGAAGGAAGCCGCCCGAGAGCTCGAGGAGCCGGAGGGCAAGGACGCCAGGCAACCCGCCGAACTGGCGCTCGAGGTGTCGCTCGCCGCCCTGCGTCAGGCAGGCTCGGAGGCTGTCGGACAGGTGGTCGAGGAGCACCCCCTGGACAAGTTGAAGTCCGTCGTCGACGAGGCGGGGGCGGACGAGGTCATCGTGCTGACCGCACCGCACTACGTGGAGGAGTTCTTCCACCGCGACTGGGCCTCCCGGGCCCGGCACAAGGTCGGCGTACCGGTGCTCAAGCTCTTCGCGCACAGCGAATAGGCTGGGGCCGACTCACAACGACTTCTGGGGAGACACACGCATGGCACCCGGTATTCCTGCCGCCATGGAACGGCCGCACTTCATCGGCATCGGCGGCGCCGGAATGTCGGGCCTCGCGCAGATCCTCGCCCGGCGCGGCGCCAAGGTCACGGGCAGCGACGCCAAGGAATCGGGCACGGCCGAGGCACTGCGGGCGCTGGGGGCGACCGTCCACATCGGGCACGCCGCCGCCCATCTGGCCGACGACGCGTCCTGCGTGGTCGTCTCCAGCGCCATCCGCTCCGACAACCCGGAGCTGCTGCGCGCCGCCGAGCTGTCGATCCCCGTCGTGCACCGCTCCGACGCGCTCGCCTCGCTGATGCAGGGCCTGCGTGCGATCGCCGTCGCGGGCACCCACGGGAAGACGACCACCACGTCGATGCTGGCCGTCGCCCTGTCCGAGCTGGGCCTCGACCCGTCGTACGCCATCGGGGGCGACCTCGCGGGCCCCGGCACGAACGCCAGGCACGGCGAGGGCGACATCTTCGTCGCCGAGGCCGACGAGAGCGACCGCAGCTTCCAGAAGTACGACCCCGAGGTCGCGATCGTCCTCAACGCCGAGCTGGACCACCACGCGAATTACGCCTCGATGGAGGAGATCTACGACTCCTTCGAGACGTTCGTCGGGAAGATCGTCCCCGGCGGCACCCTTGTCGTCTCCGCCGACCAGTCCGGCGCGGTCGAGCTGACGCGGCGGGTACGCGACCTGGCGTCGCTCAACATCGTCACGTACGGCGAGTCCGAGACGGCCGACGTACGGGTCCACAAGATCACCCCGCGCGGGCTGACCAGCGAAGTCACCGTCGTCCTGAACGGCAAGTACCTCACCTTCACGGTCTCCGTCCCCGGCCGCCACTACGCCCTCAACGCGGTCGCCGCTCTCGTCGCCGGTGTCGCGCTCGGCATCCCGGCCCACAACCTGGCCTCCGCCCTCGGTACGTACACCGGCGTCAAGCGCCGCCTCCAGCTCAAGGGCGAGGCGGCGGGCGTCCAGGTCATCGACTCGTACGCACACCACCCGACCGAGATGACCGCCGACCTCGACGCGATGCGCGGCGCCGCCGCCGACTCACGCCTCCTGGTCGTCTTCCAGCCCCACCTCTTCTCCCGCACCCAGGAGCTCGGTACGGAGATGGGCCAGGCCCTCGCCCTCGCCGACGCCTCCGTGGTCCTGGACATCTACCCGGCCCGCGAGGACCCGATCCCGGGCATCACCAGTGCCGTGATCATCGACGCGGCGAAGGCGGCCGGCGCCGACGTCACCCCCGTCCACGACAAGGCGGCGGTCCCCGAGGTCATCGCGGGAATGGCGAAGCCCGGCGACCTCGTTCTGACCATGGGGGCGGGCGACGTCACAGACCTCGGCCCGCAGATCCTGGATCACCTGTCGAGCTGAGGGAGCGACCGTGCCGTACGACATCGAGAAGCCGGACGAGGAATGGCGCGCGGAACTGACGCCCGCCGAGTACGCGGTCCTGCGCCAGGCCGGCACCGAACCGGCCTTCGTCGGTGAGTACACCGACACCAAGACGGCCGGCGTCTACTCCTGCCGGGCCTGCGGCGCCGAACTGTTCCGCTCGGACACGAAGTTCGAGTCGCACTGCGGCTGGCCGTCCTTCTACGACCCGAAGGACACCGACGCGGTCGAACTGATCCAGGACCGCAGCCACGGCATGGTCCGCACCGAGGTGCGCTGCGCCCGCTGCGGCTCGCATCTGGGCCATGTCTTCGAGGGCGAGGGCTACCCGACGCCGACGGATCAGCGGTACTGCATCAACTCGATCTCGCTGCGGTTGGTTCCCGAGGACGAATAAGAGGCCGCGCACATAGGTGGGGCGGCGTCACGGGGCTGGGGCACGCACCTCGCGGCGTTGTCGTCCATCACCATGGCTCAATCCTCCGCTTTGCAGCTGCCCGCACCCAGCCCGCGGGTGGTGAGCGGGCGGCCCGTAAGCACGGTGTGTTTTGGCCTGGCTGAGGGGTTGGCGTAACCAGGTGTGGGAGAGCGACCACATGCAGGCGCCGGTGCTGGTCGAGATCGATGGACGTCCGCGCAGCCCGGGGGTCACGTGGTTCACCGACTGCGCGACGAACGTGATCACGGGTGTCGCACTCACGCCGGGGCATCCGTCGCGGGAGTCGATGCCGGCCGCGTTGCGCTCGGCAGTCCTGCGCGAGGAGCCGTACGGCCCGTTCAGCGGGCTGCCGGAGATGGTGCGCGTGGACCGGGGCAAGGACCTGCGCTGCTCAACTCCAGCTCGGCGAGGGTCCGTGCGGTGGCTTGTAGGGAACCGGTTGGCCGGTGTGTGCGCGTCGACCACAACGCGATCGCCTACGGGTCGTGCCAGCTTCACAGTCACTTGTTGCAACCTTGCCTGCTTGGTGCAGTAGCCGCCGTCGTCCTTCCGGTGTTTGACGGAGCCCGAGAGCACCACGCTGCCCCGTGTTTCCAGTACAGCCACCACGGGGCCATCGTCGCAGGCACCGTGGAGGGCAACCACGGTCACCGAACGCCCTCCTGCGGCAATCTGGACCAGCTGATCGAGCGGATGGCCCGGGACGCCGTAAGCCCGCCCGATCGGCGGCCGGGGGAGCGGCGACGGGATGACAGCGGCCTGCCTGAGAGGGGAGGCATAGCCACTTAGGGTGAACAGCCAGGCTGGGACCACCGCCGGTCCCCGGCTGGTGGCCACACTCATCTCACCCAGCTTCGCCCCGGTCACAGTGAGGTGTGGCTTTCCGCCGGCGCGGCCCCCAGCCAGGGTCTTGTACGACTCAACCGCCCCCCACACACGGTCATTAACAGGACGGATTCCATGGTGAGTTGGCGACAGTTGAGTACGCGAGCCCACCAGTATCAACCTCCGATTCATCCGCCGGGGGTGGGGCGGGCGTGAGGGCGGCGGCCTGTCCTGGGGGCCGGCTGCGGTGCCTGCTATTGCAGGCCGATGTGGACTGGACCGCCGGTGGGTGACACTCCGTCGAGCACGCTGGAGGGGACGCGGAAGACGCGGCCGGGTGCGGCGGGCCAGGTGAGGGTGCGGCGGGTGACGGTCCGTCCGTCCTGGCGGACGGTCACCCTGGGGAAGCGGACGAACTCGTCGGCCCACAGCAGCAGGCGGCCTCGTGCGGGCGCCGGGTCACCGGGTCGCAGGATTTGGGGGGCGACCCAGCGGAAGGGAGCGTCGGCGATCAGGCGGACACCCTCGGTCGGCTGTCGTTCGCTGTTCAGGTGGTTGATGATCTGTTGGGCGACGTGCTTGCCGTCGAGGGCGGCGACGTCGGCGGTGTCGACGGGGTGCAGCACGTTTCCGGCGGCGAAGACGCCGGGGCGGCTGGTGCGAAGGGCGGTGTCGGTGAGGGGGCCGAGAGTGCCTTCGTCGAGGGTGATGCCAGCGGCGCGGGCGAGTTCGTGGTCGGGGATCCAGTCGCCGGTGAAGACGACGGTGTCGCATTCGACGGTACGGCGCCGGCCGGTGTCGAGGTGTTCGATTTCGACGGCCTGGCAGCGGCCTTTGCCGATGACGCGGGTGACGCGGGTGCGGGTGGCGACGGGGACGCGCAGGACGGTGCGTCCGGCCGCGTTGAAGGCGGCGTAGGACTCCGCCTTCGGGTACTGGCTGACCATGAGGGCGGGAGTGCATCCCGCTTCGCGCAGGGTGACGGCCGCGGACCAGCTGACGAGTTCTCCGCCGACGATGACGGCCCGTTTGCCGACGGGCTGGTGGTGGAGGTGGACGAGGTTCTGCAGTTGGCCGGTGGTGTAGACGCCGTGCGGGCGGTCACCGGGGATGCGGCGTGCGGTGCGCGGCCGTTCGCGGGCGCCGGTGGCCAGCACGATGGACCGCGCGCGGATCCGGTAGCGGCCGTCGGGGCTGGTGACGTCGACGGTGTCGTCGTCGGCCCAGCCGGTGACCATGGTCCGGGTGCGGATCTCCGCTCCGGCCTGGGTGGCCTGCCGGACGAGGTGGCGGGCGTAGGCGGGGCCGGACATCACGCGGTGCAGGTCGCGCAGACCGTAGCCGGTGTGGTCGCTGTGCCGGGGAATTCCGCCGGCGGCCTGCTCCCGGTCGACGACGAGGACGTGGCCGGCCCGTCGGCCGGCCAGCTCGGCGGCGGCGGTCAGACCTGCGGGTCCGCCGCCGATGATGAGGACGTCGGGCGTGATCAGGGGCGGCTGGTGGGTCATCGGGGGTCCTTGTGCTGGCGGCTGCAGCCGTCGTGGGTGTGGTGCTGTTCGCGCAGGGCCGCGACGGCTGCGCCGCAGAAGAAGCCCTGGCAGCGGCCGTTCATGGCGCGGGTGCGCCGACGCAGTCCTTCCAGGTTGTGGGCAGGTACGGGGGCGTGGCAGGCGTCGCGGATCTCACCTTCGCTGACCCGTTCGCAGAAGCAGACGATGGTGCCGTAGGCGGGGTCGCGGGCGATGAGGCCGGCATCCTGGTAGGGGCGCAGGGAGGCTTCGCCGATGTTGGGCATCTGCGGGGGCTCGGGCAGGTCGCTGCGGGTGCGCAGGGCCAGGCCGGCTTCCTCAAGGAGCGTGCGGGCGTGTTCGGCGATGGCGATGCCGGCGGTCAGGCCGGTGGAGCGGATGCCGCCGACGAGCAGGTAGCGCTGGTGCGGGGTGGCTTCGATGAGGTAGTCGGGGTGGTCGATAGCGGCTCGCAGGCCTGCGTAGCTGGCGGTGACTTCCTCGGCCAGCAGCCGCGGCATGAGGCGCTCACCCTTGGTGAGGAGGAAGTCGTAGCCGTCTTCGGAGGTGCCGGTGTCGGTGCGGTCGGTGAGGTCCTCGGCGGTCGGGCCGAGCATGACGTTGCCGTAGATGGTCGGGGAGATCAGCACGCCCTTGCCGCGGGAGGACGGCACCGGCAGGACGATTTTGTCGACCATGGGGCGGGCGAGCTTGTCGAAGACGAACAGCTCTCCGCGGCGGGGCGTGACGGTGAAGCGGTCATGGCCGAAGAGCCGGTCGATGTGGTCGGCCCCGAGGCCGGCGGCGTTGACGACCCAGCGGGCCCGTACGTCACCGGCCGCCGTGTGCAGGGTGGTCGCCTCGTCCCCCTGGTCGATGCCGGTCACGGCATGCCCCAGCAGGATCGTGGTGCCGCGTTGCTGGGCGTCGGTGGCCAGGGCGAGGTTGGTGGTCCAGGTGCAGATGATGGATTCGTCGGGAACGGTCAGGCCGCCGAGCACGCCTTCTCCGAGGTCGGGAAGCGCGCGGTAGACCTCGTCGGCGTCGATGATGCGGCAGTGCTCGTAGCCGTTGGCCTCGGCCATTTCCTTCAGGCCGGGCAGCGCCTGGAGCTCTTCGTCGTTCCACGCCACCAGCACGGCACCGGTGTGTTCGACGGGGATTCCGGTGGCTTTGGCGTAGGCGCTCAGCAGGTGGTAGCCGCGGGCGACCAGCCGGGATTCGAGCGTGCCGGGTTTGGCGTCGAAGCCGGTGTGCAGGATCGCGGTGTTGGCCTTGCTCGTGCCGTCGCCCACGTCGTCGCGGGCCTCGATCAGCGCGACGGAGACTTCGCAGCCGGACAGTTCGCGCGCGATCGCCGCGCCGACGATGCCTCCGCCGATCACCGCGACGTCGAAGACGTCGTTGTGGGGACGGTGGGGGGTGGCGGTCATGAGTGATCTCCCTCGGTGGCGCAGGCCGTGGCGGCCTTCGCCCATGTGGTGCGGAACTCCTCGGCCCGCTCGGTGGACCAGCGGGGCTCGTAAACAAAAGTCGGCTGCCAGTCGCCGACGGCCTCTTTGAGACTGAGTGCGGGCTCGAGGGCGCAGCGGGCCAGGGCGGCTGCGCCCAGGGGGGTGGCGTGGGCGTGGGGGTAGATTCGGCATGCAGGCACGCCCCGCGCGCGGGTCTGCTGGGGGCCTGTCTGCTGTTGGGGCGGCGGGGGTGCGATGGTGCGCGCGGCCGTACCCGGGGCGGTCGACAACCCGACTCGTGACCGTTCTTGTGGATTATTGACTGCGAGTTACTGGAAGTGTGGACCTTTGCCTGCTCGGCGTCAAGGGTTGGTCTTCGCGTAACGCGCCGGACAGGCCTGGCGCACTCACCCAGGCCCCACCAACAGCGACAGGAAGGAAGGGGAAGCCTGGCAGGAGGAGGCGCGACGACCTGATCGAGGCCGCCTGGACCGTAGAATGCAGTCACAGATCCACAAAAACGGTCACCCTTCCAAAGGAGACAGGTCGTGCTCGCCGCCGAGCGCCATCGCAGAATCGCCGCCGAAATCGCCCGGCTCACGTTCGTCACCACCGACGATCTGACGACACTGCTGGGCGTCTCCCACGAAACGGTCCGCAGGGACCTCGCCCTGCTCGAGCGGCGTGGCCGGCTCTCCCGGGTTCACGGCGGCGCCACCAGCCCTCAGGCGCCGGTCGGAGAAGAGGCACCCTTCAGCGAACGCAGCGGCGCCCTCGCTTCGGAGAAGGAAACCATCGGCCGCGCGGCAGCAGCACTCATCCAACTCAACCAGACCGTCGTCATCGACGTCGGCACCACCGCTTTGGAAGTCGCCCGCGCGCTGCCCGCCGACCACGCCGGGGTCATCGCCACCCCCTCACTCCTCGTGGCCGCGGAAGTCAGCACACGCCCCCGAGTCGAGGTCCTGGTCAGCGGCGGCCGGATCCGAGCCGGCGACCTCGCCTGCTCCAACGCCCAAGCGGTGGAATTCTTCAGCAACCTGCGCGCGGACGCCGTCTTCCTGGGATCCGGCGGCATCGCCCCCTACGGGCTCACCGACTTCCACCTCGACGAAGTCGCCACCAAGCGAGCCATGCTCGCCAACGCCTCCCACCGTTACGTACTCGCCGACTCGAGCAAGTTCGGCCGCACAGCCGCCCACCGCGTATGCGAGCTGAACGGCTTCGACTCCCTCATCACCGACAAGCCATGCCCGACCGAACTGCACACCGCCCTCGACCGAGCCGGCAGCACTGTCATCGTGGCTTGAAAAGGCGGGAACCGGTCATGCCGCGACGTCCTCGTCGCGGACCTGGCCGGCACCCACCGCCGGCGTCGCGGGTCGGACCTTCGGGAACTCCGCGCCTCCGGCCGCGTATCCCGTCAGTTCACCAGCTGACCGCTCCCGGTACCCGGCGTTCCGGTCCTCGCCAAGGGCCGGGTACGCCTGCTCCCGCAGCCGGTCAGTCGTCCTCGGGGCTCTCGGGGCGCAGCAGCGGGTGGGCGACGCCGGGAAACACCCGCGCCCTGACCACCGGCTCGGCCGCCCCGCCCTGGACCACCGTCTCGGCGACACCCCAGGGGCGGCCGTGCAGGACGACGGTCAGCGTGTACGAGGACGAGCACCCCATGCAGTCGTACCGGTCGGCCCAGGTCTCCACATCCGTGACGCTGCCGGGGTAGCGCGCCACATGCCGGTGCCGGGCATGGCAGTGGTCGCAGGTCTCGCCGGGCTCGCAGGTCCCGCCGCAGGGGCACGGAACGTCGAGCGAGTCCGCCGGGCGCCAGCGCTGCGTGAGGACGGCGTCACGGGTGGCGCCCATGTCCTTCATCGCCTTCAGGTTGCGGGCGGCGACGTTGTACGACTCGCCGGTGGCGGCCATCCGGTCGCGGATGACGTCTTTGCGTCCGCGGTTCGTCGTCATCGGTTCCTCAGCTGTTCCTACGGGGTCACGCAGCCCGCAAGGAGGTCCACGAGATCGGCAGGTTCCACGGTACCCGGCGCCACGGGCGGCTCGTGCCACCTGCCCGGCCGGAGGCGGACGCTCAGGACGGGGACGGTTCGGGGGTGAGAGCCTCACGGCCGATCCTGCTGCCATGCGAGCGCCGCTTGCCGCTGGCCTTCGATGCCGGATGTGCGGTGACACGGCCGCTGGACAGACTGCCACTGGAGTTGACCTGGGTGAGGGTCGGTAAGGTAGCGATCTTCGGGCGGCTCAGCTCCCGGAGTCCTAGAGGCGACTGCCCATGAATCTCCGCCCGGTGCCTGCTCGTTCCGATACCGCGATACACCACGTGTGGCGGCTTCCCGTTGCAGATGCCGTGCGGGGGCACCGAGCCCTCTGGTGGAGCGTCGGGCCGCCGGGCAGCTTGCGGTCCTGTTGGTCCACCGGCGCTACCTTGATCGCAACCGCTACCCCAAGGGGTGGATCGGGCAGAGGCCGGACATCCCGTTCACCGGTGAATTGATCACCATCACAGCGCAGGAGGAACGGCGCACCCTCGTGACGGACATTCGGATTCGGCCCAGCCACCTGGCCCTCGCCCCGGATTCCCGATTCCTGCTGGTGAGCGGACGTACGTTCCGAAACGAAACCGAGGGCCCCTGGGCGCCCAACGCGGTGGTGTTCTCCCCATCAGGTACACCTGAGGCCGAGTTCTGCGTCGGTGATGACATTCCCGCCCTGGTCACCGATGTCCACGGAGGCATCTGGGCGGCTTACGGCGACGAAGGCATCTACGGCGGCCACCCCGAGTCAGGAGCGGGCCTCGCGGGCTGGGACACCCAGGGCCGGACCTGCTGGGCTCCCAAGGGCCGGCTGCCCGACCACCCACTGGAAGGATGCACCGCCGCGACCGAGAACGAACGGGTATGGCTCGTCCGGTACTCCGGCAGCAGCAGAGGCGGCACCTTCCTGACCCGGATCACTCCGTCCACCGGCGAGGTGACCAGCTATCCCAGCCCCGTCCCCGATCCGGACGGATTCGCGGTCCGCGGCAACCGGGCAGTACTCACCCGCCGGAACCACAACAAGCGGTCCGTCGAGCTCACACATGCCGAGCTCAATGGCACCACCTGGGCAGTAACCAGCCGGCGTCGGCTTCGAGTGCCCGGTCGAGTCGTCCTGCGCTGCGGCCAAGGCCGCGACGGCTCCCTCTGGCTCCGCGCAGGCAACACCTGGCTGCGCATAGAAGCATGAACACCGCGACACCATCTCAGCCGGTCCCCACGTCGATGGCAGACGGTCCAGGTTCGACTTCACCGGAGGTCAAGAGGAGCTCAGTCCACCGGCCCGCCGGCCACATAGATCACCTGGCCGGAGACGAACCCCGCCCCGGGGCTCACGAGGTAGGACGCCGTATGGGCGATGTCCTCCGGCTGGCCCACTCTTCCGACCGGAATGGACTGCGCCGCGTTGCGCTGGAACTCCTCGAAGCCGAGGCCCAGCCGGCGGGCCGAGGTCCTGGTCATGTCGCTCACCACGAAGCCCGGGGCGATCGCGTTGGCGGTGATGCCGTGCCGGCCGAGCTGCAGGGCGAGTGACTTGGTGAAGCCGAGCAGACCCGCCTTTGCGCTGCCGTAGTCGACACGGGCGGCGTCACCGACCGCGGAGATGCTCGACATGGTGACGATCCGCCCCCAGCCGGCCGCGATCATGTGCGGGGCGACAGCCCGGGTGACGAGGAACGGGCCGCGCAGATTGACCCCCAGGACCGCATCCCACTGATCCGTGGTCATCTCCACGAGATCGGCACGGGGACCGACGCCGGCGTTGTTGACCAGCACCGTCGGCGGGCCCAGCTCGGCGGCGACCCG
The DNA here is from genome assembly GCF_040683105.1 of Streptomyces sp. NPDC051020. NCBI lineage: Bacteria > Bacillati > Actinomycetota > Actinomycetes > Kitasatosporales > Streptomycetaceae > Streptomyces > Streptomyces sp. NPDC051020. The sequence goes on from NZ_JBFBCG010000050.1 coordinate 29,963, forward strand.
GGCGACGGCGGCGGTCACCGCCGCTTCGTCCGCGATGTCGGCGGCGACCGCCGTCGCCGACCCGCCGTCGTCCTTGATGGCCTGCACGGTGCCCGCGCAGTCCGCCTCGTCCAGGTCGATCACACCGACCGCCAGGCCGTCGCGGGCCAGCTGCCTGGCCACCGCGGCACCGATACCGCGTGCTGCGCCGGTCACAATGGCCGTGCGTGGAAGATGAGTCGTGTAAGTCATGGGCTCAAGTTCACGACATGGGCGCACTGTTGCCAACCGGATTGGCCCGGGCCTCCACGATCAACCAGGACACAACGGACGGCGGTTCCACCGCCCCACCCATGTGCGCGGCCTCTAAATACTCCAGCCAGGCCTGATCGCCGCTGAGACCCGGGGGAAGCGGGCGCGTGGCTTGCGTTCACATATCGATCAGGATGAGGCGAATGACGGCCGGCGCCGGGCATGTGTCCACGATCTCCCCTGCGCGCTCCGGCAGCATGCGGGGACGTCCGGACGGGGGTGTGCGGCAGTAGCGTCCCCGGACGCAGACGGCATCCGAGCGCCGTCGCGACGAATCCGGGCGGTTCGCGGCGTGCGTACGCCGCTTGGGGACGGCACGACTGTGAAGCGGCCGAGCCGTCGCCGGGCATGCAACACGCACCCCGCACCTATGAACTGGGCGCTACCACCTGCCGATGAGGTACTTCAGTGGTCCAGTCGCCGCTGCCTCAGAACGATGTGAGAGATTGTCAATCCTCTTGTGAAGAACCGATTGACGGATCGGTCTCGAGAGGGGTGACGGACGGCAGATGGGGGGCGAAAGGTCAGGTAAACCCGCTGTTGCGGCAGATGTGTTGGGCGTATGCGGCGCCATACCAGGCGTCCGAGGAGGCGAAGGTCCGGTGATAGCATCCCGGCATCTGTGATCTTGATCCACTTGACGCAGATGCTGATTTGCGATCGGCGGCAGGCTCTGCGCTTAACAGCAGGTGAACCGTGCCGATCAGCTGTGTTGCGGGTCCTCGCGAGGTGCATCCGCAGCCGTCCGCAGGCCATGCGCCGGGAAAGGTTTCCATGAGTCGAGACGCACTTGCGTGGTGCTTGGTTGCGGTGGCGGCGATAGCCGTTGTCGCGGTCGTGGCACTCGTCGCCCGCAATAGAGCGCTGGGGGCGAAGAAGCAGCATACCGAGGCCGAACTGAGGCAGCAGCTACTCACGACAGACAGCCACCTGCACTCGTCGCGCGCCGAGCTGCAGAGGTTCCGGAACGAGCAGGACGCGACGCTCCGCGAAGCCAAGGAAGCGGCGGAGGAGAACACCAAGGCCGTCCTCAAGGGTGCCGCCAGCTTCCTGCAGAGCCTCGCGGCCGAGCAGACGACACTTCTGGACGGCATCCAGCACAAGTACGGCGGACACGCGGTCCTCAGCGACCTGTTGGACGTCAACCACGCCAACGCCCAGATGGCGCGCAAGGCTCAGGGCATCGCCGTCATGTGCGGTGCGCCGCTCGGCCGTCGCAACAGGCCCGCCAGCGTCTACGACGTGGTGCGCAGTGCCCAGGGCCAGATCCGCAACTTCCACCGGGTCACCATCATGCAGCAGACCGGTCTCGCCCTGAAGGCGTCCGCGGTCGCGCCCGTCGCCCTCGCCGTGGCGGAGCTGCTCGACAACGCTGCCAGCTTCTCGCAGCACGACGCGCCGATCGAGGTGACGTTCCAGCGCGTCCAGAACAACCTGTGCATCGTCATCGACGACGCCGGTGTCAGCATGAACGACGAAGAGCGGCAGCGGGCGACCGCGCTGCTCTCCGGAGAAGTCGCCCCCCGTCTGTCGCAGCTCGGGACTCAGCCGAAGTTCGGCTTCCCGGTCGTCGGCCTGATCGCGCGTCAGCACGGTTTCAGGGTGGACGTCACCGGAGTCTCCCGATACGGCGGCGTCAGGGCCGTCGTCCTCTTGCCCGAGGAGCTGTGGACCATGGAGGAGATGCCGCCCGCCCAGGAGGCTCCGGTCAGCAATATCCGGCGCGCCACCGAGAGCCGGCCCCAGAGCGCGACGTCGCGCACGATGCACGGTCTGCCCAAGCGCGGCGCACGCCAGGCGCCCATCGCGAGCGTCCCCGATCCCGACACCACCTCGCCGGCGCCGCGGACGGAGACAGGCCGCGCTTCCGGGCGCAGCCTGGGGGCCTTCCAGCGCGGCACGCTCTCCGGCCGCAACCTTGACGCCACCTCGCCCGAAGGGTCCGAAGACGCATGACCGCAGACCTGTCGTGGATGCTCGAGGACATCGTGCACAACGTGCCCCGTGCACGGCACGCCGTCCTGCTGTCCGCGGACGGCCTTCCTCGCGGCGCGACGGAGGGCCTGGCCGAGAAGGATGTGCGCACCATCTCCGCCGCCATGGCCGGGATGCAGTCGCTCAGCCGGGCGACGGCCCACTTCGCCGGACCGGAGGAGGACCGGCAGTGGAACCAGACCATCATCGAGTTCTCGCATGGCTGGAGCTTCCTGATCGGGGCAGGGCAGGGCGCCTACCTCGCCGCCGCAGCCGCCCCCGATGTGGACATGCAGCAGATCTCCTTCCGCATGCACCGCCTTGTCGCCCGGCTGGGCAACAACCTCACCTCGCCGCCGAGGGTGAGCGCCGAGGACGCCGGAGTTGCGCGGGGGAGCTCCCCCCGGCAACAGAGCTCCGGTGACGCGGGATTCGTCCTTGGCGAGCTCGACCAGGTGATGTCCGAGGTCAAGGGTGCCCGCCACGCGGTGCTGCTGGGATCGGACGGCCTTCCCCGCGGGGCGACCAACGGGATGAGCCGCGACCTCGCGGACACGATCTCCGCGGCCATGACGGGCATCCACGCCTACAGCCGGGTCACCTCCCAGTTCGCGGGGGTCCTCGAGGACGCGGAATGGCGTCAGACGGTCATCGAGTTCCAGCACGGCTGGATCTTTCTGATGGCGGCCGGCCCCGGTGCCTTCCTGGCCGCTGCCGCCGAACACGACTGCGACATAGAGGAGTTCACCACGCGTCTGCACGAGGTGATTCCCAGACTGACCACAGCGACACCGGGGAAGGGGACAAGCCATGCCTGACGGGCCCGAGCAGGATGAAGAGCTGGAACTGACGTCTCCGTTAGTCCCCCTCTTCGTGATCACGAACGGACGAGCGCTGCCCCCGGACCACGAGTACGGGCACACGACGCTCGTGACGGCGGCGGCAGAGCACGGGCCGGTCGCGGCGCGCACGCTGTCCCCGGAAGCGGGGCAGGTCATGGACCTGGTCGCGAACGGCTTCCTGTCCGTGGCCGAGGTGGCAGGACACACACACCTGCCCCTGGGCATCGTCCGCATCCTGCTGGCGCAGATGGAGGAGGACAGTCTCATCCTCGTGAGGAGACCGGTACCGCGCGCCGAAGGAGTCGACAGAGAACTGGTCAGTGCCGTGCTCGAGGGCCTGAAGAATCGATTCGGAGCGTAACGCGTGTACTTGGATCCAGATGTCTCCCACGCGGTGAAGATCCTCATAGTGGGGCACTTCGGGGTCGGCAAGACCACCTGCATCGGCAGTCTCTCCGAGATCGAGCCCCTACGGACCGAGGAAGAAATCACCGAGGCCAGCGTGGGCTTCGATGACCTGTCGGGCACACCCGACAAGAAGACCACCACCGTCGCCATGGACTTCGGCCGGCTCACCCTCAGCGACACCTTGGTGCTCTACCTCTTCGGAACGCCCGGCCAGGAGCGCTTCAAGGAGATGTGGGAGGAGCTCTCCCGGGGCGCCCTGGGCGCGCTGGTCCTGGTCGACCCGGAGCGACTGCACGAGTCCTTCCCCGTCCTGGACCTCGTCGAACGTTTCGGCCTGACGTACGCCATCGCCGTGAACCACTTCGAGGGCACCACGCACTACCCGCTCGACGAGGTGCGCGAGGCCCTGAACCTCACCGCCGAGACCCCTGTCGTGGAGTGCGACGTACGGGACGAGAACTCCTCGGCGCAGGCCCTCATCACCCTCGTGAAACACCTCATGTCCCAACTCGGCTAGGAGCGCAGGAATGCAACAGCCACGTGAACCGCAGGAGATACCCCCCGGCTGCCCCGCGCACGGGAACGTCCAGATGTACGGCCCCTCGTTCGGAGCCGACCCCGACAGCCACTACGAACAGCTGCGTTCGTTCGGTCACAGTGCGCCCGTGGACATCGCCCCCGACGTCCAGGCCGAGCTCGTCACCAGCTACGACGCCGCTCTGCACGTCCTGCAGAACCCCGCCTCCTTCGTGCGCGACTCCCGTCGCTGGAACGCCCTCAACGAAGGGCGCGTCCCGGCCGACAGCCCGGCACTGCCCATGATGGGCTACCGCCCCAACGCGCTCTTCAGTGACGGTGCGGCACATGCCCGACTGCGTCAGGCCGTTACCGACAGTCTCGCCACGGTCAACGAGCACCAGCTCATCAGGCAGACACAGCAGTCCGCCAACTACCTGATCAGCCAGTTCAGTACCGACATCCGCGGCCAGGCGGAGCTGATGGCCGAATACGCCCAGCCGCTGCCTCTGCTGGTCTTCAGCGACCTGTTCGGCTGCCCGCCCGAGATCGGCGACCGCGTGATCGCCGGGATCAGTGGCATCTTCGAGGGCACACCCGGGTCCGACGAGGTGCTCGGCGGGGCGCTCACCGAGCTGATCGCCCTCAAGCGGCGGCGCCCGGCAGCCGACCTGACGACGCGTCTGATGGGGCACGCGGCCCAGCTGAGCGACGAGGAGGTGCTGCACCAGCTGGTCACCCTGCTCTCCGGTGGCACCGCTCCGCTGGCCGCGGCCATCGGCACCAGTAGCGCCCTGTACCTCGGAGAGGACTGGCAGGTCGGCCTCCCGGTCGAGGACGCGGTCTCGCAGACCCTCTGGAACTATGCGCCGATCGCCAACTACGCGGCCCACTACCCGACGCACGACGTCGAGCTCGGCGGCAGGGTGATCCGGGCCAACGACCCGATCCTGATCTCGTTCGCCGCGGCCAACACCGACCCGAAGCTGACCGATCACCGCGAACAGCTCAGCGCCAAGGCGCACTTGGCGTTCGGAGCGGGCCCGCACGCCTGCCCCGCCAAGGACCCGGCTTTCATGATCGCCGTGACTGCCGTCGAAGCACTGCTCAACCGGCTTCCCGACGTCGAGATGCGTGTCCCGTTCAAGGCGCTCACCTGGGCGCCGAGCCCGTGGAGCCGCTTGCTGGTCACCCTCCCGATCCGTTTCACCCCGAGGGCTGTTCCGCAGGCAGCCGAGTCGGCCGGATCGAACGCGGTCCAGATGCCCCAGCAGCAGACAACCGCCTCCTCGCCCTCCACCGCCGGACCCTCGCGTACGAACGCCAGTTTCGCGCCGCAGCCCAAGGGTGGACTGTTCAGTCGCTTCCTGGCGTGGACCAGGGGCGAGTGAGGCAAGAGTGATTTTAGTAACCTCCTGAATACTCAGTGGTAGTGGATGTTTTAACGATCATGAGGGTATGCATGGCGGCTGGTTCTCAGAAAGGATCCGCCACCATGGCGATTGCCATAACTCCGACGTACGACCGCCGCGCGTCCGCCTCCCTCTTCTCCCGTCTGCGGACGGCCAGAGGGCAGGCCGACCCCTTCCCGATATATGCCGAACTCCTCTCGCGGGGCGAGGTGGTGCCCGCCCCCTGGGGCGGCTCCGTCGTGACGGGCTTCGCCGCCTGCGACCAGGTTCTGCGCAGCCGTCAATGGCTGGAGCCCGACCGGAAATGGCGGGAGAGCCAGGGGCCTGGGACACGCTGGAACGCACCCTCCTCGCGCGAGATGGGCAACACGCTCGCCGCGCTCAACCCCCCGGACCACACCAAGGTGCGACGGGCGGCGGGCACCTTCGACCGAGCCACTGTGGAGGGCATCGGCCGGAATGTGAACCGGACCGCGGAACGGCTCCTCGACGCCTTCGCGGATCGAATACGCACCGGCGAGGCGGACTTCTCGGAGCTTGTCTGCGAGGAGCTGCCGGTGGCCACCATAGGTGACTGGCTCGGCCTTCCGCAGGCCGACTGGCCCAGGCTCCGGCAGTTGACGCACGATCAGGTCTTCACCCAGGAGCTGCTGCCGTCGGCCAGCCAGCTGGCATTGTCCGACGCGGCCACGGCCGAACTCCGCACCTATTTCATGGACCTGGTGCGTGATCGGCGCTCGCACCCCGGTGATGACCCCGTCACCCGGTGGATCCAGACGTGGGACGCGATCGAGCCCGACCAGGACAAGGCCGACGAGGCGGTCTACTTCCTGGTGTTGTTCTTCCTGCTGGCCGCCCTGGAGACCACCGCGACCCTCCTCTCGACGATGACACTCCGGCTCGTCGAAAGCCCGGAACGCTGGGACATGATCGCCGACAACCCGGACCTCGTACCCGGGTTCGTCGAGGAGACGCTCCGCTACGACCCGCCCACCCACGTGATCAGCAGGGTCGCCTCGCAGGACTCCGTGCTGGGAGGCATCGAGATCCGCCGCGGCGAGATGGTCCACCTCATGGTCGGAGCGGCGAACCGAGACCCGGCCAGACACAGCGACCCGGACCGGTTCGACCCCGAACGCACGCCCGGCCACCTCGCATTCAGCGGCGGCATCCACTACTGCCTCGGCGCGCCGCTGGCCCGCCTCGAAGCCCAGACCCTTCTCCGCCAACTGACCCGGCGCCTTCCCCGCCTCACCCTCGTACGCCCCCCGTCGATGGCGCCCCGTGTGGCGTTCCGGCGCCTGCTGAACCTGGACGTAGCCCTCGCATGACCGAATCGACCCTCACCCCCGCACACGCCCGGACCGCTCCCAAGGCGATACACGCCGAGCAGGACGGCCCCGTACTGCATGTCCGCCTCAACCCCTGGGGGCAGGACGACACGTTGGACGCCGCAGTTCTCGACGACCTCACCACGCTGCTCGACGACCTCCACGAGAGACCCGATGTCCGGATCCTGACGCTGTCGTCACTGGGTACGGACTTCTGCCTGGGTGCCGACCGCAACGAGTACCAGGAGGCACTGGCCGCCGATCCGTCCGGAGTGGCCCTGCGGCGCATCGCCGACAAGGCGCACCGCCTGTGCCAGGCCCTGGAGAACACCCACGCGGTCACCATCGCCCGGTTGCACGGGCGGGTCATAGGCGCGGGTCTCGCCCTCGCCTCCTTCTGCGATCTGCGCGCCGGTGCCGACACCAGCCGCTTTCGCATGCCGGAGGTCGGCATAGGGCTACCGCCGGCGTGGGGCGGCGCGATGGGACGCCTGGTCTCCGAGGCCGGCACCTCCAGGATTCGCGAGCTCATGCTCACCTGCGACGTCTTCGACGCCGACACGGCCCACCGTATCGGTCTGCTCCACCGGACCGCCCCACTCGACCAGTTGGACAAGGTGATCGATTCCTGGACCAGGCCCCTCGTCCGACGCTCGCCCGAAGCGCTCGTCCTGACCAAACGGATGCTGGCCGGCTACGCACGGGCGGACAGGACGGCAGACGTCTCCCTGCTCGACTCCCATCTCCTGGCAGCCACTCTCCACCAGCACGCAAGGGGCTGATCCTCCCAGGCTGATGCGAGCGCCCGGCCCGCCACGGGTCGCCGAGGCATGGGGACGGGTGCCTCGGCGCGTGTGGCGGGCACAGTGCGCGCGGCGAGGTGCCCGACCACTCGCGATCGGGTCGGGCACCTCGCCCTGCGCTCGCAACCCCAGCGGCTAGGACTCCAGCTGGACTTCGGTGTATGTCCTCACCAGCACCGTCGGAGGACCCAGCTCGGCGGCGACCCGGGCGATGGCTGCGGTCACCGCCACCTCGTCCGCGACGTCGGCGGCGGCCGCCACCGCCGACCCGCCGTCGTCCTTGATGGCCTGCACGGTGCCCGCGCAGTCCGCCTCGTCCAGGTCGATCACACCGACCGCCAGGCCGTCGCGGGCCAGCTGCCTGGCCACCGCGGCACCGATACCGCGTGCTGCGCCGGTCACAATGGCCGTGCGTGGAAGATGAGTCGTGTAAGTCATGGGCTCAAGTTCACGACATGGGCGCGCTGTTGCCAACCGGATTGGCCCGGGTCTCCACGTTCGGCCAGGACACGACGGGCGGCAGGTTCTCCACCGCCACAGTCGGGCGGCCCACAGCTTCTAGCGATGCGCCTCCCCGCCGCAGAGGTGCAGTGCGCTTTCCAGACACAGCGCCTCTGCCTCGTGGGTGGTGAGGCGCCCCGTTGCGATTTCCTCCGCGGCGGTGTGCTGGAGACCGAGGACGGCGGCTGCGAGCCAGGCCGCGGGGAGTGACGGGTCGAAGTCGCCCGTGTCCTGGCCTCGCTGGATGAGCCGTTCGAGCCGCGGGGGCACGAAGTCATGGGGGTCATTGTGGGGCCGCGGGATCCGGGCCGCGGTGGCGTTCAGCACAAGGGGATAGCGGTCGATGAACCGCCAGCCGGCGCCGAGGAACTGGGCCAGCGACTGGGCGGGCGGCGCGGTGTCGAGGCCTGCGTCGTCGAGCAGGGCGGCGTATTCGGCGGCCGCGACCTCGACGAGGGCGGCGACCAGGGCGTCGCGTGAAGAGAAGTGCGCGTAGACGGTCTGGCGTGTGACACCGGCCGTGGCGGCGATGTCCTCCATACCCGCGTCGGGCCGCTCGCCGAGCACGACCCGGGCCGCGTTGAGGATGGCGTCGATGCTGCGCCGGGCGTCGGACCGGCGGCGGCGTGGCGGCGTGGCAGTGTCATACGAGTCAACCATTCCAAGAATGATATGCCTTCAGCCATAACCTTGACATGCTGTAATAGATAGCTAACTCTTACGGCATGTCAAAGAAAAGCTCGGGTGGGGATCATCCGGCGATCGAGGCGCGCGGTCTGGTCAAGGTCTACGGAGAGAACCGGGCGCTGGACGGGATCGACCTCACGATCCGGCGCGGTCAGGTGTTCGGGTTCCTCGGCCCCAACGGGGCGGGCAAGACCACCACGATCCGCATCCTGGCCACGCTGACCCGGCCGGACGGCGGCACCGCCCGCGTCCTCGGCCATGACGTGCTGACCGAGGCGGACGCGATCCGTTCCCAGGTGGCGGTGACCGGCCAGTTCGCCTCCCTCGACGAAGACCTGACCGGATACGAGAACCTGCTGATCCTCGGACGGCTCCACGGCTTATCCCGGGCCGCCAGCAGACAGCGCGCCGACGACCTGCTCGTCGCGTTCGCCCTGACCGGCTCGGCCGGCCGCCCAGTGGGCGCCTACTCGGGCGGCATGCGTCGCCGGCTCGACATCGGCGCCAGCCTGATCGTCACCCCCGATCTGCTGTTCCTCGACGAGCCGACCACCGGGCTGGACCCGCGGAGCCGCAACCAGGTGTGGGAACTGGTCCGCCGGATTGCCGCGGCCGGTACCACGGTGCTGCTCACCACCCAGTACCTCGATGAGGCCGACCGACTCGCCGAGCAGATCGCGGTCATCGACAACGGCCTCATCGTGGCCGAAGGCACCAGCGCCGAGCTCAAGTCCCGGGTCGGCTCGGGCACTTTGCACCTTCGGCTCCTCGACGGCGAGCAGCGTCCGCAGGCGCTGCAGATCCTGGCCGGCGCCCTGGAGGGGACGGTCCGGCTCGCCGCCGACCCGCTCTCGCTGTCCATGCTGCTCGCCACCCGGCCCGACGCCACGGACGTGGGCCGGCTGGTCGGGCGCGTCATGACCCGGTTCTCCGACGCCGGGGTGGGCATCGCCGATCTCTCCCTCGGCAGGCCCAGCCTGGACGAGGCCTTCCTCGCCCTGACCGACCACCGGGCCGGTCCGGCCACCATCGACCACCAGGGCCTGACCGCATGAGTCCCCCTGCCGCCTCCACGCGCCCCGCCACGGCGGAGGCCGACCCGATCGACGCCCTGCTCGCCGCGGGACGCTTATGCCGCCCTGCCGGGGCACTCGCCGCCTCGGCCACCTTCGGCAGGCGCGCCATGCTCAAGATCAAACACGACCCCAAGCAACTCGTGGACTCAGCTGCCATTCCGATCCTGTTCACCGTGCTGTTCACCTACCTGTTCGGCGGTGCCATCAGCGGTTCGACCGGCGACTACCTCAAGACCCTCCTGCCCGGCGTGCTCAGCATGAGCATCGCCATCGTCACCATGTATGGCGGTGCCCGTCTCGCCCAGGACGTGCGGAGCGGAGCCTTCGACCGCTTCCGCGGACTGCCGATATGGCGCGGCGCCTTCGTGCTCGGCGGTCTGCTCAGCGATGCGGCGCGCTACCTGTTCGCCTCCGCCATCGTGGTGGTCCTCGGTCTGATCATGGGCTACCGCCCCGACAACGGCGCGCCCGGCGTGCTCGCCGCGGTCGCCCTGGTCATCGCCTTCGGGCTCTCGCTGTCCCTGCTGTGGGCCGCGGTCGCTCTGGCAGTCCGGGACCCGGCCGTCGTCATCAGCATCGCCAACGCCGCGCTGATCCCGCTCTCGTTCGCCAGCAACATCTTCGTCCAGCCCAGCACCATGCCCGGCTGGCTCCAGGCCTTCGTCGACGTCAACCCCCTCAGCCACGTCGCGACCGCAGCCCGCGACCTGATGAACGACACCGGCGGCGCCGGCGGCGCGGTCACCTGGTCCCTGACCGCGACCGCTGTCATCACCGTCGTGTGCGCCCCGATCACGCTGCGCCTCTACAGCAAGCAAGGCTGAGAGGCGATCCGACACAGATCCGTGCCGGGCCTGACAGGACGGATCGGCACGCTGCGGCACATGAACATCCACCTTCCCCAGGCAGTCGGCACCCGCTTTGTCCGAACCCTTCAGTGGAGTTTCCATGCGAGTATCAGCAATTCCGTCCGGCCGGAGGGCCAAATGGGCCGTCCTCGTGTTCTGGATCGGTCTGCTGGCGGTCGCCGGCATGTTCAGTGGCAAGTTCGACAGCATCGTGAAGAACGACGTGGGCACGTTCCTGCCGAAGAATGCCGAGTCGACGCAGGCCATCGAACTGGCGAAGAAGTTCACGCCGGACGTCAGCTCGGCGGTCGTCATCTACGAGCGCGCCGATGGTGCCGTCACCGCGGACGACCAAGCCGTGGCCGCGGCGGACGCCCGGCGTTTCGCAGGGGTGGCCCACGTGACCAAGCCCATCGTCGGCCCGGTGGTCGCGAAGGACGGCCGGGCGATCGAGCTCGTTGTCCCGATCACGTCCGGGGGCGCCGGGCAGACGGGCTCGGACGAGACCGCGGCCGCCGTCAAGGAGATGCGGTCGATCCTCGCTTCCCATCCCGGCCTCATCACGCACGTCACCGGACCCGCGGGCTACGCCGCGGACCGGGCCGACGGGTTCTCGGGTGCCGACAAGACGCTGCTCCTGCTCACGGTCGCGATCGTCGTCGTCATCCTGCTGCTCACCTATCGCAGCCCGGTGCTGTGGATCGCCCCGTTGATCTGCGTGGGTGTGGCGTTGGTCGTCGCACAGGCGACGATCTACCTCTTCGCCCGGTACGGGGGTCTGGCGGTCAAGGGAGACACCCAGTTCATCCTCACCGTGCTGGTCTTCGGCGCGGGCACCGACTATGCGCTGCTGCTCATTGCCCGCTATCGCGAAGAACTGCGCCGACACGAGGACCGGCATGAGGCGATGGCGGTCGCCCTGCGGCGCGCCGGGTCGGCCATCCTCGGCAGTGGCGTGACGCTGATCCTGAGTCTGTTGTGTTTCCTCGCGGCCGAGCTCAACTCGACCAAGAGCCTGGGGCCTGCGATGGCCATCGGCGTCGCGAGCGCCCTGGCCGCGATGGTCACACTGCTGCCGGCTCTCCTCGTCATCCTCGGGCGCTGGGTGTTCTGGCCGGTCCGGCCGACGTTCGGCTCGCCGGAGCCGGTGGAACGGCGCACGTGGACATGGATCGGGCGCGTGGTGTCCCGTCGGCCGCGTGCCACCTGGATCGGTTCCTCGGTCGTGCTCGGTGTGCTGGCGCTCGGCCTGATCGGGTTCACGGCGGACAACATGCAGATGAAGGACTCCTTCACCAGCAAGCCCGAAGCCGTCATCGGTGAGCAGGCGATGGCCCTGCACTTCCCGGCGGGCGGCGGCGATCCCGTCCAGATCATCGGCTCCGCCGGCGCGGCCGAACCGCTACGGTCCGCCGTGGCCGCCACACCCGGGATCACAAACGTCACCGCGCCGGTGGTGAAGGACGGCTACGTCTACCTGGAGGGCACGCTGACGGCCGCCTCGAACACCAAGACGGCGTTCGCGACGGTCGACCGGCTGCGTGACGCGGTGCGCGCCGTCCCCGGCGCGGAGGCCAAGGTCGGGGGAGGCAACGCCTTCAACCTCGACTACAGGAGGGCCGCCGAGCACGACCGGGCCGTGCTGGTCCCACTCGTCCTGGTCGTCGTGGCCCTCATCATCGGCGTGCTGCTGCGAGCCGTCGTCGCGCCGCTGGTCCTGCTCGGCACCGTTGTGCTGTCGTTCGCGGCGGCGCTCGGTGTGAGCGCCCTGACCTTCAAGCACATCTTCGGGTTCGCCGGAGCCGACCCGGCGATCCCCCTGTGGATCTTCGTCTTCCTCATCGCCTTGGGAGTCGACTACAACATCTTCCTGATGACGCGGGTGCACGAGGAATCCAAGGCGCACGGCACCCAGCGCGGAGCGCTGCGCGGCCTGAACGCCACCGGCGGCGTGATCACATCCGCGGGCATCGTGCTCGCCGGGACCTTCGCCGCGCTCGCGACGCTGCCACTGGTCTTCGCCGCGGAAATCGGCTTCGCGGTCGCGTTCGGCGTACTCCTCGACACCTTCGTGGTGCGCTCCGTCCTCGTCACCGCCCTGACGTACGACATCGGTCGCCGGATGTGGTGGCCGAGTGCCATGAGCCGCGAGGAGACGGAGAACGATCGCGAGGAGCCGGCGCTGCCCTTGCTCACCTCACGGTGAATCCTCTGTGACCGGGCGGGGCCGGGTCACCCGAGGCAGCCTCGATCAGGGCGGGCGCCTCGGCGTGATCCAGGCCCCGCCACGTCCTCGTAGCCGCGCCCTCCTACGACCGCCGCACCCGCGCCGTCAGCCGGCTGCCCAGTCGTCTGCCGAACGGGCCCGGCCGGTTCCAGGCCCGGAACGCATCTGCCGTACGGCTGCTCCCCGTGCGCTCGGCGGCCCGCTCCACCGCCGTGATCTCGCTACCGGACAGGCCGCGTACCACCGGACGCAGTACTTCCTCCAGCAGCGCGGCCCGGGTCTCGTTCCAGGCCCGGCCCGCGTGCGGGTGGGCGCTCCAGACGGTGAAGCAGTCGGCCACGTACGCCGGGTCGGAGCGCAGCCGGGCCAGAATGTCGCCGTGGCGGGCCGCCCGGCCGTAGGCCGCGATCAGGTCCGCGTCGTCGCTGTGCACGAACGCGTACAGCTCCGCGTCGGGCCGGTCCCGCGCGAGCAGACTGTGGGCGAGGGCGCCATAGGCGTGCTCCAGCACGGTGGGCTCCACCGGTTCGGCGCGGGCACGCAGAGCCATGGCACGGTCGGGCCGGCCGGGCGCCGACTCACCGGAGCTGACGGCGCGGGCGAAGTCCAGGAGTTGCAGCGCACCGCGGACCCGTGCGGAGATCTCCTGAGGGAAGCAGCGCAGCAGATCGTGGGCGAGTTCCGCCGCCTCCTCGTCGTCGGAGGGCGCGTGAAGTGCCGCGTCGACGAGGTGGGACCACGTACCGGCCGTCCGGTGCGAGTCCGAGCCTGACTCGCCGAGCAGAAGCCTGGCTTCGCCCGCCGTCGGGGTGGCGTCGCCCCAGATCAGCGCGACGGCGGTGCGCAGGACCAGCGGTTCCGCGAACGGCGAGAACCCGGCGGCGCGCAGAACCGTGTGCAGCGCCATGATGCGGTCGGAGCCCTGCTCCTTCGCGCGGGGCGCCTCGGCGCACATCCGCAGATGCGGCAGTGCCTGCGCGCCGGTGAAGGGGAGGGCGACGCGAGTGAGGAGCTCCTCGGCGGCGGAGGGGGCGGCCAGGGCGAGTCGATCGAGTTCGCCGAGGAGCGCCGTGCGGACATCGAACTGTTCGTCCAGGAGGTCGAGCAGCGCGGGGACGCTGTCCGGCTCCGGAGCTGCGAGCAGCGTCCCGGCTATGTGCTGCGCCACGGACGGGAGTTGTTCGGTGAGGTCCATGTCGAGCAGACGGGCGATCCGGAGCAGCTGCACCAGGCGTCCGATGGCCGCCCCGCCCATGGACTCCGTTGCCTCCGAGGTGAGTTCGGCGAGCAGGTCCGGGCCGAGCCCGTCAGCCAGTTGCTTCACGGCGGCGGGCTCGGCGAACGCCGAACGCGCCGGGAGTGTCAGCGCGGCGTCGCTGCACCGAACCGCCTCCGTCACCAGCAGTGCGGCGAGCGGCGCCGTGGTGGTGGCAGGGGCACGTCCTTCGAGCCCTGCCAGCAGCCGGGCCACGGAAGCCGATTCGGAGGCGCTGCGGTCGTCGGCCGGTGCTGTGAGTGCGGTGGTCAGCCGGTGCATCTGCTGCTCGTTCAGCGCGTACAGTCGCTCGCCGGCCCAATCGGCTGCTGCGGCACGCCCGTTCGGGCCGAGTGAGATGCCTGCGTGCAGTGCGGTGAAGGCGAGTGGTCCAGCGGCGAAGGGTTCGCCCGGCAGCGTGGCCGCTGCCCGGAACAGTTCCGGTGCGCGGCTGCGCCAGACCCGGGCGACGGTCTCCGCCCAGGTGTCGTCCACCGGGCCCTCCGGAGCGCGGCCGGCACACATGTGCACACGGAAGCCTCGGCCGGTCAGCTCGTGTGCGTCGTCCGGCAGTACGCCGATGACCTGGTGCGGGGAGTGCGCCGGGCGGCGGGTGTACGTGGTGAACGTCAGCCGCTGGGCGTGCTCCGGCGGGAGCACGGCTGCGGCCAGCGCGATCCACCGGGCCACGTCCGCACTCTGCCGCTCCACGAGGACGAGCTGCACCGACGACGGTTTCTCGCTCACCCGGCGCAGGTCGGCGAAGACCGTCGCGAGCCAGGGGCTGCGGGAGACCGCGAAGTCGTTGAGTGCCTCCTGCCCGAAGGCGGCGGAGGCGGGCAGGGCGGATATTCGGTCCAGTGTGCCGCTGTCCGGCGTGGTCGAAGCCCAGCGCGGCGACCGCCACGCCGTGATCGGGAGTGCGTCGCCCGGCAGGCGCGTGCCGGCCGGCAGATGTACCGCATGCGCGTGGAAGTGACCGGCGCCGGAACCGCCCAGTGCCACGGTGCGGCTGAGCAGATGGCTGCCGTCGGAGAGCGCGCTGAAGCTGAACGTCTCGGGAAAGGACCGGAGTTCGACGTTCGTGGGGTGATACGGCGCCCCGGCCGGAGGCTCGTAACCGAGCAGCTTCTCCGCCTCGGTCAGCACCGGAGTGGGTATGCCACCACCGACCGCAGTGAACCGTGCGCCGACCCCGTCGTCCCCCGCAGAGGCAGAGGTGTAGTGCAACTGCGCGAGGCTCATGGGCCGGCCCTCTTCGTCCTTGCCGCGTACGTCCCCGTGTGTCAGCACGCCCCGCCTCGTCGGCCGTCCGTCGTGGAACGGCCGCCCGGGCGCGGCGACGACCCCGGCGGGGAGCGTTCCGCAATCGCGGGAGCGACGCTATCAAGGTGCACGGCTTTCGCAGGCGCGCTGCCGAAACGTGATCTCGGTAACTTGCGCGGAGGCGTTCAGTCCGGCGGCGTCTCTCGCGTCGGCCCGACGGGTGCGCTCAACTCCGTGACGTGGTCAGCGCTGGACGGCGTACGCGACGAAGCCGGTCCAGGCGGCGGGGGAGAGGGTGAGTTGGGGGCCCTCTTCGACCTTGGAGTCCCGGACGCGGACGGTGTCGGGGCAGGTGGCGACCTCTACGCAGGAGTCGCCGTCTCCACCGCTGTAGGTGCTTTTGAACCAGGCCGGTTCGGACGTGCTCATAGCGCTCCTCGCATTCGCTTCAGCAGACTCCCTGTGTCCTCATGGGTGAGAGCCTGCGAGCGCATCTTGGCATACCGCCTCTGCAGCACACTTACGTCATCCGGGTCGGAGATCAGATGGCCGGTGCGCTGCCCTTCGGAGTAGGCGAGAAGCCTGTGATCTGGCGTCTCAAGGAGCTGAATGGGACCCTCCAGTCCTGCGTGGTTCTCCCGTTGCAGCGGCATCACCTGAAGCTCGACATTACGCATTTCTGCACACCGCAGGACGTGGTCGATGAGGTCCTTCGTGGTCTCTTTGCCACCTGTACAGCGCAGGAACAGGGTCTCTTCGACGATGAAGCTGTACTCCGTGTAGGGCTCCTCACGCAGGAGTCGCTGGCGCTCCGCGCGAGCTACGAGCTGCACCTCGATCTGGTCATCGCTCAATGCCGGCACGCGGTTTTCGAAGACCGCCCTGGCGTAGGCATCGGACTGCAACAGCCCCGGGACCACGCGGCATTCGTACGTGCTGAGACTGATTGCATCCGCCTCCAGCTGCGCCCAATGGTGGAACCACTTCGCCAGCCCCCGCCGCCGCGACAAGTGCTTCGCCGCCGCCCTGATCACCCCGAACGCATCCAGCACCTCCTCCGCCCGATCCACGAACGCCGGCGGTGGGAACCGGCGCCCCTGTTCGATCGAGGCGACCGTCGGCACCGAGTACCGCACCCTCGGGGCGAACTCCTCCTGCGTGAGCCGTGCCCGTTTGCGGAAGACCTTGACCACCTCGCCGAACGCCTTCAGGGTGTCCGAGGGCTCCGGCTCCCCGTCCACGCCCGTCGTGCCGCCCGCGCCGTCCGTCATGTTCGGCCACCTTTCATGCCCCACCTGTCCGCAACTTGCCCATGGTCACGGACTGTCACGCGTACCGTCCACACTCCGTACCCGTACGCTGACTCAGCGTACGGGTTTCTGACCTGGTGGGACCGTCCTCCCGGCCGTCACGGTGGGCGCATGGAAGCACTCGCGTCCCCGCAAGCGCCGTTCACCGTGCGTGTGTTCGTGCAGCGATTCAGTTCCACGCCCCGAGGAGCCCGGCTGGCCCGGCAGCTTGCTCTGCACCAGCTGAACGAGTGGGGCATCCCGTACGGCGGTGACGCCTCCGAGACCGCCGCGCTGATCGTCGCCGAGCTGGCGGCGAACGCGGTGACGCACGGCCGGGTGCCGGGCCGGGACTTCGAGTTGAGGCTCGTCCATGCTCCGGGCGACCGGTGCACGCTCGGCGTCCTGCGGATCGAGGTCACGGACGCCCGGGGCGAGCGGCGCCCGCCGGGGCCGGGGGAGCTGGTGACGCCGCCGCCCGGTTCCGGCAACGGGCACGGGCTGATCCTGGTGGAGGCGCTGGCCGACCGGTGGGCGGTGGTGGATCGCGTACCGCCGGGGAAGACGGTCCGTGCAGAGCTGGATCTGCTGTACTGATTAGGGTGACTGCTCCCACCGGCCGGTTCTGCTTGTTGCGGGGAACGCAAATGGGGCACTCTGGGCACATGACCGCCGCGCCCGCCGACTACAGCCAAGGCATCGACCCGGAACGCGCTCTGAAGTACGCCGTCCAGAACATCCGGGGCGACCGTGCCCAGATCGTCGAAGGGATCATCGAGCCCGTGTCGCCCACCTGGGATCACGAGGCCACGGCCGAGGTGATCCGCGATCAGGTCAAGCCGCGCGCCCGTGAGCTGGGGTTTGTCACCGGGTCGGGCAACCTGGACCTGCCCGGGTCGTCGAACTGGTACGTCCCCGACATCGCCGTGGTGCCGGTCGCCGATGCCAAGGGCGCGGGCGCCCTGCTGCCCGATCAGACACTGCTCGTGGTCGAGGTCACCAGCGAGTCCGACACCGAAACGGACCGCGTCGTGAAGCGGCGGCGGTACGCCGAGTACGGGGCGCCGCTGTATCTGCTGGTCGACCGGGTGGAACGAAGCGTGACCCTGTTTGCCGAACCCGGGCGTCCGGGGTACGCGCGGGTGGACGGCCCGCACCCGTTCGGGGCCGTGTTGCACCTGCCCGGACCGTTCGACCTGGACCTGGACACGGGCGAGCTGTGAGCGCGTTGGCATAGGGTCGGGACTGCGCATCGCCCCTGCCCACAGGCAACCGAGGAGAGTGCACGCCCCGTGACCGCACACGCCCACGCGGCCCCGCCGCCACCCGTCTCCGAAGTCCAGCTCTCCGCAGGGCCGGTGGCATACCAGGACACCGGCGGTGACGGCCCCGTCGTCGTCCTGTTGCACGGCGTCGCCATGGACGGCTCGCTCTGGCGGCACGTCGTCGCCGATCTGAGCCCCGACCACCGCTGCGTCGTCCCGACCCTGCCGCTCGGCGGTCACCGCAGGCCCATGAAGCCGGACGCCGATCTGTCGATCCTCGGCGTTGCCCGGCTGGTCGCGGAGTTCCTCGATGTGCTCGACCTCACCGATGTCACCCTCGTCATGAACGACTGGGGCGGGGCGCAGGCCCTCGTCGCCGACGGGCGTGATCAGCGGATCGGGAAGCTTGTCATCACCTCCTGCGAGGCCTTCGACAACTTCCCGCCGGGGCTGCCCGGCTCCAATCTCTACGCCTCTGCCAAGATGCCCGGCGGCCTGAACATAGCCTTCAACCTGCTGAAGCTGAAGCCGATGCGCCGGCTGCCGATGACCTGGGGCCGGATGAGCAAGCGGCCGGTGCCGCACGAGGTGATGGACGCGTGGTTCCGGCCGCTGTGGACCAACCCGGAGATCCGTCGCGACCTGCGGAAGTACGTTCTCGGCGTGCCGCCGAGGGGCGAACTCCTGCATTGGGCCGAGAGGTTGCGCGACTTCGACCGCCCGGCGCTGGTGGTCTGGGCGGCCGAGGACAAGGTCATGCCGCCGGAGCACGGTCGCCGGCTCGCCGAGATGCTGCCGAGGGGTGAACTCGTGGAGATCTCCGACAGTTACACACTCATACCCGAGGATCAGCCGCAGGAACTCGCGCGCCACATCCGGGCCTTCTTGCGGAGTCGATGAGCGGAAGGGGACCACGCCGTGATCCCGTGGACTTGGGCGGCATTCCTGACGGTGACGATACCGGCCTACTGGGTTCTGCTACCACTCACACAAGGGGCTGACCTGGGGCTTCTCTGCGGACTCGCATAGGATGCGGTTTTCTCGCATCTGATGCGAGTCGCGGAGAGTGGTGAATCGGTGGGGTTCAACGGGTCGATACCGGGGGCGGCGAGGCTGCATCTGGTCGATGGGGTCGCGCTGCTGCGGCCGGAGGAACAGGTCTTCACGGCGATGCTGACGGGGTTCGCCAACCAGCAGCTCGCACGGAATCTGGCCCGGACGACCGTGGAGAGCCAGGAGAACACGGTCAAGGCGTTCGCCGCCTACGTGAACACCTACCCCTGGCAGTGGACGCCGGCGATGGTCGATGAGTGGCTCGGTGACCTGCGCTCACTGCGCGACCTGAAGCGCTCGACCATCCGCTCGTACTCCGAGGCGGTTCGGGCGTTCTGCCACTTCGTCACCGACCCGCTCTATGAGTGGACGGCGACCTGCGAGGAACGGTTCGGTACTCACCCGGTGCAGGTGGTGCACGAGTGGAACACCGCGGTGCACGCCCAG
Organism: Streptomyces sp. NPDC051020; assembly: GCF_040683105.1. Classification (NCBI taxonomy): domain Bacteria; kingdom Bacillati; phylum Actinomycetota; class Actinomycetes; order Kitasatosporales; family Streptomycetaceae; genus Streptomyces; species Streptomyces sp. NPDC051020. The sequence continues at coordinate 49,454 of NZ_JBFBCG010000050.1, forward strand.
GACAACGAGTCCGACCCGAAGAAGCGCGCGTTCACCAAGGCCGAGCTGCACGCCTTCTTCGAGCACTGTGACGACGAGGTCGCCCGCATCCGGGCCTTCGGCCGCAAGGGCTGGCTGCCCGCGTTCCGCGACGCGACGCTGTTCAAGACCGCGTACGCCTACGGACTGCGGCGCAACGAGACGCGGATGCTGGACGCCGCCGACTTCGGCCGTAACCCGCGTGGGGACGAGTTCGGCGAGTACGGCCGGTGCCAGGTCCGGTTCGGCAAGGCCAAGAAGGGCTCGCCGCCCAAGCGCCGCGGAGTACTGACCGTGTTCGACTGGACCCCGGACATCCTGGACGAGTGGTTCACCGAAGTCCGCCCGCTGTTCGGCACCGACAACAACCCGGCGGCCTGGCCCTCCGAACGGGGCATGCGGATCGGCTGCCAGCGGTTCAACTCCCGCTTCATCGCCTACCGCAAGGCCCTGGGCCTGGACGACGGACTGGACTTCCACTCCTTCCGCAGGTCCTACGTCACCCACCTGATCGAGGACGGCTGGGACCCGCGCTTCGTCCAGGAGCAAGTCGGTCACGAGCACGCCAGCACCACCTCTATCTACACCTGCGTGTCCTCGGACTTCCGCACCCGCATCCTGCGCCGACACCTGGACGACACCATCGCCGCGGCCCTTCAGGCCCGGAGCGGGAGGAACGCATGAAGCGCAAAGTCGGCTACACCTGGCGGCTGCGCGAGGTCATGGCCAAGCATCAGATCTTCACGGCCACCGAGCTGGTCCCGTTGCTGCGCGAGCGCGGGATCGACCTGTCCGCCTCTCAGGTCCACCGCCTGGTCTCCGGCACCCCGGAACGACTGTCGCTGCAGGTCATGGCCGCGCTCTGCGACATCCTCTCCTGCACCCCGGCCGACCTGGTGACCACCACCGCCGAGAACGCCGGCGTCCGCCAGACCGCCACCGGCGACCTGCCCGCCCCTCCCGCGAACGTCGCCAAGCTGCGGCCCCGCGCGGCCCGCATCCTGCCCGACGCATGACCCGGACCTACGCGACCGACGAGCAGTACGAACGCTGGTTCATGGCCGAGTGCTGCCGCTGCGGCCGCCGCAAGCACAAGGCCGGCCACTGGCCCGACGGATACGTCTGCCGGAACTGCTCGGACCGCGCGGTCCGGACACGCGGCACCTGCCCGGGATGCGGCCAGGAGCGGGCCCTTCCCGGGCTCTGGACCAGCGACGGCGTCGCGATCTGCACGACCTGCGCTGGCTTCTCCCAGTCCTTCGACTGCTCGCGCTGCGGCTTCGAGGGCAAACTCCTGGGCGGACGGCTCTGCGAACGCTGCACGCTCTCTGACCGGCTCACCGTCCTCCTCGACGACTGCACCGGCCGGATGCGTCCCGAACTGGTCCCGCTGTTCGACTTGCTGGTGGCGATGGAAAAGCCCAGCAGCGGAGTGGCCTGGCTGGCCTTGCGCAACGACCAGCCGGGGAACCCTTCGCAGAGGCTGCGGCAACTCGGCCTCGGCCAGATCCCGCTGACCCACGACGCCTTCCATGAACTCCAGCCCTGGCGGTCAGCGGCTCACCTGGAAGAACTCCTGATGGCAAGCGGGGTCCTGCCCGCGGTCGACAAGTACATCTGCTCCTTCCAGCGCTGGCTCCTCGGCCACCTGATCAGCATCGAGGACCCTGAGCATGTCAAGACGATCCGGCTCTTCACGACTTGGCGCGTCCTGCCCCGCCTGCGGGCCCGCTCCGAGCAGAGCCACATCACGCCAAGCATCCGCCGCTTCGCCGCCGAGCAGGTCAAACACGCGACCTCGTTCCTCAACTGGCTCGGCGAGCGGAATACCACCCTCGCCTCCTGCTCCCAGAGCGACATCGACGCCTGGTGGGCCGGGAACAACGAACACAACCGCACCTGTTTGAGGGCCTTCCTCAACTGGGCCATGCAGAGCCGACATTGCCGACGCTCCCTCTCCATACCCCCGATGAAGGCCACCCGACGAGCCCCGCTGAGCGAGGACGAGCGCCTCGACGCCCTCGACCTGCTGCTGACCGACACAGAGATACCGATGCCCCTCCGCGTCGCCGGCATCATCGTGCTCCTTTACGCGCAGCCCGTGAGCCGCATCGTCCGGCTCACCGTCGACGACGTGCTCCGCGACGGAGACGCCGTACTGCTACGACTCGGTGAGCCCGCCTCGCCCGTCCCCGCCCCGGTCGCCTTCTTGCTACAGGAGTACATCGACAACCGCGACAACATGAGCACCGCCACAAACCCGGGGAGCCGCTGGCTTTTCCCCGGCCGCCGGGCAGGACAGCCGGCCCGCCCCGACCACCTGGCCGCACTCCTCCGCGAAATCGGGGTCCCGGCCGCCGCCGCCCGCGGCGCCGCCATCCGACAACAACTCCTTGAGATGCCCGCTCCCGTCGTCGCAGACGCCCTCGGCTACCACGACAAGACCACCAGCCGCCTCCTCAGAGAGACCGGTGGGACATGGAGCCGATATGCCTCTGGAGATCACGGAAGGTCTCTTCCACGAGCAACAGCACTGACAGCACACGACGGTTGAGCATGAGGCCCTCTGCCGTCTGCCCATCGAGGCTCCCTTGATCTTCCCCGGACTCACTTGATGAAAACAGCCCGCGCAATCTCGTCGGGGGCCGCGCTGGCCTCCGCGACCAGTTCCCCGCCGGCGGACCAGATGCCCGAACGGCCGGACGTGCGGTCGAACCCGCCACCGGTCGGACCCGCGAAGGCTGCCGTGACGACCCACACACCGTGGTCGGCTGCGACCCGGCGGGCGCGCTCGCCGTGAACCTCAGCCTCGTGATCCGCGTGGACAACCCCGGCCACATACCCGTCGATTCCCAGCGCGGCTGTCTTCGCGGCATGCTCAGTGATACCCGTGTCGCGGCAGACGGCGAGACCCAGCCGCCACCCGTCCACTTCGATCACGGCGGGCTCCCCCGGCACAAAGCGGGCGGCCTCGCTGCCGTGGAGGTACGCCTTCCCATAGGCCACGCGCGCACCGTCTCCCCCCACAGCCAGGATGCCGATGCGCGGACCCGGCACAGGCGCGCCGACGGAGGTCTCGGCCAGGCGCCTCAGGGACCGGGTCAGCTCCGCGGACCTCACCGCGCTCGTTCTGACCCCACGCCACGACACCCTGCTGAACGGAGTCGGGCACCTGGCCGCAACGGAACAGCAGCGCCTTGTGAACCTCCTCGTGGACCAGGAGCTGGCCGAACGAGTTGCGACGTTCGAATCGGCGATCGACCTTCTCCAAGCGCAGATCACACGCTGGACCGGCCGGGAATGGTTCGTCGTCGCTGACTCCAGCTTCTACATCCACAACCCCGACAAGCTCGCCGACGCCGACCTCCAGCAGATCCTCGGACTCCCCGGCGGCGAGCCCATCCGCCTGCTGTTCCCGATGGCGGTGGTCGACGAACTCGACGGCCTCAAGGAGTCTGGTAAGCATCAGGCCCGTTGGCGTGCCTCCCACACCCTCGGGCTCCTTGACAGGATCCTGGACGGCAACACGTTCGGGGTCCTGGACCGGGCGCAGCTGAACACCGAGGCCGGTGAGGTCCGCGGCGAGATCAGCCTGGAAATCGTTCTCGATCCGCCCGGCCACGTTCGTCTGCCCATCGCCGACGACGAGATCATCGACCGGGCGGTCGCTTTCCAGGCTCTCGCTGGCCGTGAGGTACGGCTGCTGACCTGTGACACCGGCCAGCACACCCGCGGTCGCGCGGCTGGCCTGAAGGTCACGAAGGTCCCCGCGAAGGACCCCGGCCCGGAACCGGACTGGACGGCCCAGGACAAGCCCGGCACCGGTGTACGGGCCCAGCGCCGCGAGAAGCAGACAGCCCGCAGCGCGGAGCGGAACGAAGACGCAGCCGTCGGCTAGATCCGGGCCCCCAAACACGCGTGCCGGAAGGTGTGCTGCGGGCAGTATGGACCGGTCAAGGTGCCTGCGCCGGCCTGTGATCGCACCCTGAGGGTGTGGATTTTCCTGTCAGGCTGGCGCTGGCCGCTGCCGTTCCGGTTCTGCCCGCGGGTCCGGGATGGTGGTACGAGCCGAAATTCGACGGGCACAGGGCGATCACGGCGCGTACGCCGGACACCGTGGTCTTGGACGGCGAAGCGGTCATCTGGCGCAACGGGCGAGTTGACTTCGCGGCGGCGCAGTCCCGCGCCGCATCATCCTTGACCCGTGCGCGGGCCCTGGCCGCCCAGCACCCTGCGTCGTACGCGGTGTTCGACGTCCTTGAGCACCCCGTGCACGGTGATGTCCGCGGGCGCCCGTACACGGGGTGGGGCCGGAATACGAGCGAAACGTGCCACACACCAGTGGGTAGGTCACAGGCGCGAATCGATGTCGTAGGCGGTGCCGAGGACGTCCGCCGACTCGAAAATCCGCTCGTGAAACACGCGACCGTCCGGCAGTTCACCTGCGGCGATCATGTCGGCCGATGCAGCGCGGCGCCCCCGGGAGGAGCGTCCCCTGTGGCGCCGGTTACTGTTCCCGGTCCGGAGGATGGCAGGACCGAGGGAGACATCGTGGCGCAGTACCTGGGGCCGCTGGAGCTGGTCGGGGACCGGTGGATAATCGGGGATCCAAAGCGGGAGGACGGCCTGTGCGTGGTGCTCACGCCCGAGGGCATCGAGCACTACAGGCGCGCGGAGCCCGCGCCTCAGTCCGTCGTCCAGTGGTCCCAGTTCACGCAACTGGGAGTACATGCGACCTACTGGAAGTGGGAGGCCACCCGTACCGGAGGTCACGTCGGAGCGTTCAGCAACACCACCTTTTATAAAACCGGCCGTGACGGCTGCTCCCTGCAGGGGCTGCTCCGCCCCCCGCACGAGCCGTGGTCTGTCCTGTACACGCACCACAAGCGCCACTACACGGGCAGCCATGTGTTCCTGCTGAAGGCCCTGGTTCGCAAGCTTTCCGAGGCGAAGGCACTGGATCGTCTCGGTGATCCACAGTGGCTGGGCGCGGCCGTCGCCAAGTTGTCGCCGGTGACCGCATGGCTCCCCAGCTCGGGCAACCGCCTGGTGCAGGAAACCATCGAGAACCTCGGCGCCTGAGAAGTCGTCACGGCCCGCACACCCCACGAGAGGGAGGCCCTGACCCACTTGTCCACCGCTCAACCAAGTGGGAAACCCAGTTGAGCCTGGGGAAATTCGCTGATCCCCATCACCGTGGCACGTTTCGCTCGTATTCCGGCCCCACCCCCTGAAAACCGGTGAGCATGTTCCACGAGGTTCCGGCGTCCAGACCGAGGACGAAGGCTGTGGCCGTGGCATAGGTGCCATCGAGGCCATGCCGGGCGGGCTCTCGGCGAGCCGCGGTCATCCCTGGACCCAGCCGGGCCGCATCGGCTCCGGGGTCAGTGCGCGGGCCAGCAGCAGCGAGGCGTCCACGGACTTGGTGGTGGGCCGCACCACCGCGGCCGCGATGGTGCGGGTGGCCAGGTCGACCAGGGCAGTGAGCTCGAACCGGTCGGGAACTCTCTGATCGAGCCGCACCAGCACGTCCAGCGGGGTGGAGTCGATCTGCATCAACTCGCCCGGGGCCGCGACGCTTTCATAGCGGAACGGTCCCTCGGGCTGGTCGGCGAGTGAGCGGCGGGTGCGGGCAGACCCTGTCACGTGGACGCCATGCGACAGCTTGTCGAAGATCCGGTAGAACGTGGCTCGTGAGGGCATTTCCACCACGCCCTCGCCGTACTCGGCGGCCAGGATCCGCCCGGTCCGCCAGCGTGCATGCTCGATCGTGCGCGTCGAGGCCTGGATACTCTCGTTGACCGCCTGGCGTATCGCCGCCAGCACACGTGGATCGGCCCGGCCCAGCAGCGTGGTGTGCGGGGCGAGCCGGCGATCGACCACCGCCGCGATGCCGCCGGCCTCGTAACGCTGACGCTTGCGCTTGATGGTCCGTGCGGTGATCTCCTCGCCCTGCGCGGCCAGTTCGGCGGCCTTTGCCCGTTCTCGTTCAGCCAGTGAGCGGTTCGCCGGGTCGTACTCGGGCCGGGGCGCCCCGGCCGGGACGTCCGGAGGCAGGCCGGTCAGCAGCTCGACCAGGTGCCGCTGCCACCACAGCGCGCGCTCAGCCACCGGTTGCGGCAGATGGTCCAGCAACGCGGCCGAGCCCAGCGCGGCCCGGTCGCCGGTCCCGAGCACCGCGAAGTCCTCGGCCGACTGCAGATGGACCTGGTCCACGAGCATGCCGATCCCGTTGATATCGGCCAGCCGGACCCGCATTCCGGTCAGGCCGACCACCGTATATGCGTGTTCCTGAAATCTGATCCGGTCCCCGATCCGCAGCCGCCCAAGCCGCCCAAGCCGCCCAAGCCGCCCAAGCCGCCCAAGCCGCCCAAGCCGCGCGGACGTCACGACCGACCCTGACCGGACAGACAGACCACCGTGCCGGCACCCAGCGGGGACCTCCGCGGTGTCCTCGTCGACCAGATCCCTCGGGCGCACGTCCACGACAACCCCGGAGCCGTCGACCAGCCGCGCGAAGTAGTCCCGAGTGTGTTCGCGTTCGCGTTCCACTCCCATCCAGGCAAGACGGAAGGGCTGGGACGACAGAGCGACGACCGCCGGGTCGAAATCCAGGGCCATCGCCGTGTCCCGTTCCACCCATGACTCGTAGCCCACCTGGGACCGGGACGTCGCTGCCCAGTACTCACCATGAAGTTCTTCTGCTCCTTGAAGGAGACGAATGCGCGAACCGGCGAGGCAACTTCGAAGGGCTCATTCCAGTGACGGGCCAATGAGTCAAGGCGTTCGGCATCATCGGTGCCGACGAACCGTACCTCGACATCCGACGTCCACTCCCAGGAGGAAGCCGCTGCTGCCGACTCGCCCACGAACACCTCCGCCGACCGCGCTCAGCACCTGCACCTGCACCTGCACTACGAGGGTGGAGCACCTCGCGCAACACCGTGACCCAGAGGCAGATACCGTCATGCGAAAGAGGGGCAACCCGTCTCGAACAAACTGGCCGTATTGCCGACGAATTTCAGACGCGGGACCAGCGAAAGAGTGTGCCAGAGATGACCATGCACGACGATCAAGTGGACGTGACCACCGAAACAGTTGCGACCTTGATCCAGGAACAGTTCCCTCAGTGGAGCGGCAAGGACATCCGACTCCTGCAGTCGACTGGGACGGTCAATGCCATCTTCCGCATCGGGAACGAGCTCTCGGCACGTTTCCCACTACGTCTGGCCGATGCCGCCGAGGCGCTGGCGGTTCTGAAGCAGGAAGCCCAAGCGAGCGCGGAGCTGGCTCAGGTGTCCCGGTTCCCCACCCCCGAACCCCTCGCCCTGGGAGAGCCTGGAGCGGGCTACCCCATGCCGTGGTCCGTCCAGACGTGGCTGCCGGGAACTGTCGCCTGGGACGCCGACCCGAGTGGGTCGGATGCTTTTGCCCAGGACCTTGCGACCTTCATCACCGACCTCCGGAAGGCCGAGACGCGGGGGCGGCTCTTCAGCGGCGAGGGTCGTGGCGGCATTCTCACTCACCACGACGAATGGTTGGAGAAATGCTTCGAGGAGAGCGATGGGCTGCTTGACGTGCCCCGGCTCCGCCAGGTGTGGAGCTACCTACGGGAGTTGGCACGCACGGGTGCCGACGTGATGAGCCATGGTGACTTGATCCCGGGCAATGTACTGGTCGCGGGCGACCGGCTCAGCGGCGTACTCGACACCGGCGGCTTCGGTCCGGCCGACCCCGCGCTGGATCTGGTCAGTGCCTGGCATCTGCTGCAGCAGGGGCCACGGGAAGTGCTCCGGCGGACACTGGGCTGTGACGATCTCGAGTGGGAGCGCGGCAAGGCATGGGCGTTCGAACAGGCGATGGGCACTGTCTGGTACTACGCCGAGAGTAATCCGACGATGAGCAAGATGGGACGCCGGACACTGGACCGCATTCTGGAGTCGATGGAGTGATGTCGCCCTGGCTGCAGGCCGTGACCAAGACGATCACTTGTCCCCACCGACACCAGCACCAACGGACCAGATCATCTGAGACGACGAGCGAATCGGACCAGATCATTTGAGACAGAGGCCAGATCACCAGAGACGGGACATGATCGCAGCGAACGGCCCGCCGGCGTCGGGTGACCTGTGACAGTGAAGATTGATCCATTGCCACCGAAGTTTGACCGGTGTCGGCCTCGATCCTTCAGGCGTGATCGCTGCCAGTTGAGGTAATCGGTTCATCCCGTTTGTCCCGGCCGGTGCCGGGTGGGATCTTCGCGTGTCGCTGCGGCTGCGCCGGGCTTCCACGGTTCCCGGGGGGCTGCTCCTTTCTGGTCTTCGTCGG
>NZ_JBFBCG010000051.1:0-57754 GCF_040683105.1 Streptomyces sp. NPDC051020
CCCCACCCCCACCCTCTTCCTATCTGTTCCCAACCCCCCGCCTGGCCCGCCCTACGGGCGGACGACGCTACTTTCGAAACACGCCCCGGTACCGCGACGGGGCAAACCTTGCCGGTCGCGGCACTAGGTGTTTTGAGCATGAGCGTCGTTGACACTCGCGGATCCTGATGAAGGCGAAGGCATCCGTGTGTGGTGGAGGCGTTGAAACAACAACGTGGTGAACCGTTGGCCAACGTCGTACGCTCCCTGTGGTCATTCAAAGACTCCATGGGGGACATTCATGCGCACAACCACGCGCCTTGCCCTGCTCGGCACCAGTGCCGCGCTGGTCGCCACCGCAATCGGTGCCACTGCCGCCCAGGCGGAAGACGGCGGCAAGGGCAACATCACGATCGACAAGGTCGTCGTCAACGGTGGCAAACCGGTCGTGGTTGGTACCACCAAGGTGGTGTCTGCCAAGGTCTCCGTGACCGCTTCGGATGATTCGGGCATCGCCGAGACCACGTACATCAGCGCCTTCGGTCCGAAGCCGAACTACGCGCAGATCTGGGACGACGAGATCACGTGCGTCAAGGCGAGCGCCACCACGTCGACCTGCACGGGCACGCTGACGTTCGACCCGCAGGCGTCGACCGGCTTCGTTGGCAACAGCGCGGCGGCCACCTGGAACCTCGGCACGCTGGTCTCCGCCAATGACTACGACTACATTCACCGGGACGCGGCCACCACGTTCAAGGTGCAGCGCCACTCGACGCTGACGGTCAACGCCTCGCCGGAGCCGGTGAAGAAGGGCAAGACCATCACGGTCACAGGCAAGCTCTCCCGGGCCAGCTGGGAGGACAACAAGTACCACGGCTACACGAACCAGTCGGTGAAGCTGCAGTTCCGCAAGAAGGGCAGCACCACCTACACCACGGTGAAGACGATCAAGTCCAACTCGACGGGCAACCTCAAGACGACCGTCACCGCCTCCACCGACGGCTACTTCCGCTACAGCTTCGCGGGCACGACGACGACTTCGGTGGTCAACGCGGCCGGCGACTACGTGGACGTCCAATAGCTACGTACTGAGAGCGTTTCTGAGACCTGATGCGGGAGAACGCCGGTTCGACCACAGGTGACCGTCACACCACGCCTGGTCGAGTCTCAGCGGATGTCCAGTAGGGGCGCCGTCCTCACCGGGACGGCGCCCCGGACAGGTGGCCCAGACACGGCCCCAGCACAGCAACAAGCCCCCTACACGCGGGGAAACCGCAGGCAGGGGGCTTGCTTTCGGTGTAGTACTTCTTCTTGCCCTGGGTCTGGCGGGCCCGTCTTCCGGCCCTGGTCGGGAGGGTGCATGCCGCAACTGACCTGCGGTTTGGCTGTCATGATTGGTCGTTGTTGGCCGTTGCTTGTCGCCCTCGGAGGGCCCAGAGAGGGCCCAGAGGGGGCCCGGTGGCGTCGCCCCGGACCCTCATCGCGAAGAGGAGCAGCCGCGCGAGCGGGCGGCCTCGACAGATCCCCACCCTGACCCATGAGGTCACCACTGGCAGAACGCGACGGTTGCGTCATCGCCTGACTTGTAGCGGGGCCATCGACGTCCCGGACTCAATCCGTGTTCGTGCTCGCCCCCGAGCACTCCGCTCCCTGTCTCTGGCCACGGCCACCGCCGAGACTCGGACGACATCGCCGAGCGGCTGATGGAGGAGGGCGAGTCGCCCGACGAGGAGTCTCCTGAGTGACGGCCGCCCGGCAGCCGCCGGGTGCGTGGGGCCGACGACGTGAACACCCAGGCTCCTGGTAAGAGAATGGCAAGAGGCTGGTAAAGTCCGCTCACTTGGGCGGGGCAGGGGCCCTCGCTGGGAGGGACTCTCACGTGGGCAGACATGCCCTGGGACGGGGCGGTCTGACCGTCGCCGTCTCCGCACTCTCGGTCGCCGTCGCGGCCGTCACTGTGGTCTCGGGGGGCGGCGATCCGGCCCGCGCGGCCACCGCACAGACAGCGGGAACGACGGAGATTCTCCTTCAGGACCCGCGCACGGAAACGACGCGTTCGGACCGCGTGCTCGCGGCCGGCGAGACCGGCTTCCTGCACCGGCAGGCCGGTGGAGCCGGGCTGCTCTGGACGAACTACGAGGACGGCGTCACCACCACCGTCACCACCCCGCCCGGCAACGCCGGTGCGGGCCGGCCGTACCAGCCGACCACCACCAGCTGCTACGACATCAGCGCCACCTGCCCCTCGGGCACGTTCGGACAGGGCGCCGACACCGTCGCGCTCCCGCACCGGTCGTACACCGAACCCGTCTCACTGTGGACGCCCGGCGGAGCGGACGGCGGCACGCTGCGCACGCTGGACATGCCGCGGCTGGACTACGTCGGCACGTACGGCGGGACTGTCGTGGCGGCCGAGCAGAACACCAGCGTCGACGGCTCGCCCCGGCCCGGCACCGGGCTGGAACTGCTGGACTACGTCGACGGCAAGCAGCGCACCCGCGTGGTGACCGGAGGCCCGGCCGACAAGGTCTGGAAGACGGGCGTCACCTCCGTGCGCACCGGAGACGCCAAGGGCGCGCTGCTCGCGTACCCGGGCGCCGCCGACTCGACCGGCGCCGCGACCTTCGACATCCACTACCTCGACTTCGCCACCGCGGAGCTCACCCAGGTCTTCTCCGGCGCCGGGAGCGGGCTGTCACTCTCACTCTCCCTCTCCGGTGACCGGATCGGCTGGTACACCCCGGCCGCGGGCCTGCACCTCCGGTCCCGCGCGGACCTCGCCGCCGAGGAGACGGTCCCGGTGGCGGGCAACGGCACGGCCGGCTCCCCTGTGGTCGTGGGGAACTGGCTCGTCCTGGTGGCGGACCGCGGCCCCGTCACGGCCGTCTCGCTGACCGACGGCACCACGAAGACCCTGCTGACCCGCTCGTACGGCGACCCCGTCGCCGCCCCCGACGGCTCCGCCCTCGTCACCGGCGGCACGAGCACCACCGACTGGTGGGTGCAGCGCGTCGTCCAGGGCGCCGACGGCACCCCGCGGCTGGAGAAGGTGGCCAAGGTGCCGCCGTACGAGAACCCCAAGACGGGCCTCGCGCTCAGCCGGGGCAGCCTGCGCGTGGCGGAGCGCGACCCCGCCGTCAGCAGCACTATGGACGCCACGTCCGTGCGCACGCTGACGACGAACGGCAGCACCACGCTCACCGCGTCCGACGCCACGGCCGGCGACAAGGTCTCGGCCGTGTGCCCGTACCCGGGCACCTCCTGCTCGGCGATGTGGGGCAACAAGGTCACCGCCCCCCGGGACGCCTACCTCGAGACGTTTTACGACGCCGACGAGGGCGGATCGGGTCTGTCGGACGCGGACCGGGTGGCCCGCGTCGGCGACGGCTCGGGCGTTCCCGACCTTGAGTTCGGCACCGAGAAGGGCGCGATCGTCGACGTGTCCGACGACTACGCGGTCTACAACTCGGGCGGCTCCGCCCCGATGCAGTACGTGGGCCACTTCGGCTACGGCCAGAAGCTGAAGCGCTCGGTCCGCGCCGCGGCCCTGAACGGGCCCGTCCTGTGGAGCGCCACCGCCACCGCCGGCCAGGTCACCTCCTACAGCCTCACCACGGACAAGACCCTCACCACGGTCACGGTCCCCGGCGCCGGCTGTGTGCCGACCGAGCTGCAGGCGGCGGGCCGCTGGCTGTACTGGGCCTGCGGCACGGCCTCAGCGGGCGTGTACGACACCAAGGCCGGCACGTCCGCCGCCGTGGCCCCCGGTGACGTGCTGCTCGGCGACGGCTTCACCGTCCGCCACGACCACGCCGCCGACGAGCTGGTCCTCACCGACGCGGCCACCGGCGCCACCCGCGTGGTCGCCGCGAAGGTCCCGGACACCGGCCTGGCCGCCGACCGCCGCTACCGCTGGACGGTCGACGAGTACACGGGCCTGGTCGCCTGGTTCGACGCGTTCGAGCAGACGCACGTCGCCACCACCGGCGTGACCCCGTCCGCCCTGACCGCGTTCGACTCGAGCGCCGACAGCTACGCCGCGCCTTCCACCGCCGACTCCTGGACGGGTTCGTGGCTGCTGTCCCGCCCTGTCGGCTCCTGGTCGCTCACCTTCACCTCGGTGGAGAGCGGCGAGACCGGAAAGGCGAGCCGCTCGGTCACCGGCGGTGCGAGCGCCGCCCGGGTCTCGGCGGGCTGGAACGGCAAGACCGCGAGCGGGGCCCGCTTCCCCAACGGCCGGTTCACCTGGACCCTGAAGGCGACGGGCCTGAACACGTCCACCGCCACCACCGTGGCAACCGGCAGCGGCTTCCTCAACAACGGGGCACCGGTACGGCACGACTTCGGCAGCCCCGACGGCCCGGACGGCACTGGCGACCTGCTGACCCTCAACTCCTCGGGCGCCCTGACCTTCCAGAGGGGCACGGGCACGGGGACGTTCTCGAGCAAGGTCAGCGGCAGCGGCTGGGCGACCAGCGTCAAGGCGGTCCCGTTCGGCGACCTGAGCGGGGACCGGTGCAACGACGTCCTGGTGCGCTACAGCAGCGGGGCCCTGCGCCTGTACAAGCCGGGCTGCGGCGCGGCGCTCAAGCCGACGACGTCGTACACCACGCTGGCGACCAGCGGCTGGACCCAGTACGACGTGCTGACCTCTCCGGGTGACATCAGCGGTGACGGCCGGCCCGACCTGATCGCGCGCAACGCCTCGACCGGCGCGGTGTACCTGTACAAGGGCACCAGCACGGGCAAGCTGTCCGCGCGCGTGAAGCTGTACGACAGCTGGAAGGGCTACAAGAAGATCGTCGGCACCGGTGACCTCAACGGTGACGGCATCGGCGACCTGGTCGTCCAGGACACCTCGAACACCCTGTACCGCTACAACGGCACCGGCAAGGGCACGTTCGGCGCCCGCGCCAAGGTGTTCAGCAACTGGGGCGGCACGTACAACGCCGTCGTCGGTGTCGGCGACCTCAACCGTGACGGCAAGGCGGACATCGTCGTCCGGGACAGCGCGGGCAAGCTGTACCGCAACTACGGTGACGGGAAGGGGTCGTTCGGGTCCCGTACCCAGATCGCCACCGGCTGGGGCGGGTACAAGGCCCTCTCCTAGCAACCTGTGGGGCTCGGAAAGTCGTCGCTGCAGGTCAAGCCGCATAGCGGTACTCGTTAATGGCGCCGCCGAGGATGCGGGTGCGCAGGAGTCTGCGGACTTCGAGGTCGTGCACGGTGATGGGCTGCTGGTCGGCGCCCGGAGGTAGTTGGTTGCGTGCTCGGTGGGGGCGGGTGCGACGGCCGGGCAGAGACGCTGGTGTACACCCGCGTCCGGCGCCGTCTTCGAGACGGCCCGATGAAGCACCTGACGGCCCAGCGACGGTCCCAGGGCAGCAACAAGCCCCCTGCCCGCGGAGAAACCGCAGGCAGGGGGCTTGCTTTCGGCGTACTACTTCTTCTTGCCCTGGTTCTTCACGGCCTCGATGGCGGCCTTCGCCGCGTCCGGGTCGAGGTACGTGCCGCCCGGCTTCAGCGGGCGGAAGTCGGCGTCCAGCTCGTAGGCGAGCGGGATGCCGGTCGGGATGTTCAGGCCCGTGATGTCGGCGTCGGAGATGCGGTCGAGGTGCTTGACCAGCGCGCGCAGGCTGTTGCCGTGGGCGGCGATCAGGACGGTGTGGCCGTCCAGCAGGTCCGGGACGACCGAGTCGTACCAGTACGGCAGCATGCGCTGGACGACGTCCTTGAGGCACTCGGTGCGCGGACGCAGCTCGCTCGGGATCGACGCGTAGCGCGGGTCGTCGCTCTGCGAGAACTCAGTGCCGTCCTCGAGGGCCGGCGGCGGGGTGTCGTACGAGCGGCGCCACAGCATGAACTGCTCCTCGCCGAACTCGGCGAGGGTCTGCGCCTTGTCCTTGCCCTGGAGCGCACCGTAGTGGCGCTCGTTCAGGCGCCAGGAGCGGTGGACCGGGATCCAGTGGCGGTCGGCGGCCTCCAGGGCCAGCTGCGCGGTGCGGATGGCGCGCTTCTGGAGGGAGGTGTGCAGGACATCGGGGAGCAGGCCGGCGTCCTTGAGCAGCTCACCGCCGCGGACTGCCTCCTTCTCGCCCTTCTCGGTGAGGTTGACGTCCACCCAACCGGTGAACAGGTTCTTCGCGTTCCATTCGCTCTCGCCGTGGCGGAGGAGGATCAGCTTGTACGGTGCGTCGGCCATGAGTCCGAGCGTAATCGAACCCGTGCGGGCACCGCGCAGCCGGTCACAGGGCGGACAAATGGGGGGGAGTGGCGGGTGGGGCGGCTTCGATTGACGGCAGCCGTCAAACGAGTGGCGGTCCGGAAGCAGAGCTTCGTAATGTGCTCATAGCCATCGGGCCACTTACGACCTCGCCCACGATTGGCAGTGGGAGAAGGAGCGGCGTCTGGGGCCTTCGAATCCAAGGCGGAGGAGGGAGTCGACGCGGAGCGTCGGGGACTGACGACAACGCCGGAGGCGGAGGTCCCAGGCGTCGCGACGCCGCTGCCAATCGTGGGTGAGGTCGTTACAGCTCGAACCCGTTCCGTACGTCCCCGGGGGGGAACCGTTATGTCTGTCGCCGGTCTCAGACGGGCCGCACGCGAATCCGTGTCCGGTCTCCCCAGGGAGTTCTGGTGGCTGTGGACCAGCACTCTGGTCAACCGCCTCGGGGCGTTCGTCGCCACCTTCATGGCCCTCTACCTGACCCTGGACCGGGGCTACTCCGCCTCGTACGCGGGGCTGGTCGTCGCGCTGCACGGGCTCGGCGGGGTCGTCTCCTCGCTCGGCGCGGGGGTGATGACGGACCGGCTCGGGCGGCGGCCCACGATGCTGATCGCGCAGAGTTCGACCGCCGCGTCGGTCGCGTTGCTCGGGTTCATGGTCCATCCGGTCGCGATCGCCGCGGTCGCGTTCCTCGTCGGCATGACGAGCAACGCGTCCCGGCCCGCCGTGCAGGCGATGATGGCCGACATCGTCCGGCCCGAGGACCGGGTGCGGGCGTTCTCGTTGAACTACTGGGCGATCAACCTGGGCTTCGCGGTGTCGTCCGCGGGCGCGGGGTTCATCGCCGAGTACAGCTATCGGGCCGGGTTCATGGCCGAGGCCGCGATGACGCTGTTCTGCGCGCTCGTCGTCTTCCTGAAGGTGCCGGAGTCCCGGCCGGAGCGGACACCGAGAATCACGAAGGGCGCGGCGGACGAGTCCGAGGTCCGGCTCTCCACCGTGCTGCGCGACGGCCGCTTCATGAGCGTCGTCGGACTGTCGTTCGTGGTCGCGCTGATCTTCCAGCAGGGGTACGTGGGGCTGCCGGTGGCGATGGGTACGGACGGGCTCTCCAGCTCCGACTTCGGCACCGCGGTCGCCGTCAACGGTGTGCTGATCGTGGCGCTCCAGATCCCCGCCACCCGCTTCATCCAGCAGCGCGACCCGCGCCGCCTGTTGGTCGTGTCGTCGTTGCTGGCGGGATACGGATTCGGGCTGACCGCGTTCGCCGGGTCGGTCGCCGTGTACGCGCTGACGATCTGTGTCTGGACGGTCGGCGAGATCATCAACGCACCGGTCCAGAGCAGCCTGGTCGTCCGCCTCTCCCCGGCCCACGGCCGGGGCCGCTACCAGGGCATGTACACGCTGTCGTGGTCGGCGGCCGCGCTGGTCGCACCGCTGATGTCCGGTCTGGTGATCGACCACTACGGTGCGACGTGGCTGTGGGGGACGTGCGGGGTGCTGGGGACGGTCGCGGCGCTCGGGTACTGGCTGCTCATGCGCGGGCTTCCGGCGGAGGAGAAGGCGACCGGGGTGGTGGCGGTGACGGCTGCGGAGGCCGAGCCGGACGCGGCCTCCGGTGCCCCGCAGGGTGCGGTGGAGCGAGCGGTCTGACAGGGATGGGGCGAGCTGCGCGGAGGGCTTGAATCACGGGAGCCCGGCCCGGGTACGGGGAGCCCGGCCCGGGTACGGGGAGCCCGCACGGCCGGCGGCCCCCGACCTCCGCCGGCAGCCCGCCGTGCGGTGCTTGCCCGCGTCCATGGGCAGGACCGGCAAAGACACCTGTCAGGCGTCTCGGCGCTTGACCAGGATCGCCGCCAGGCCCCCGAGGGCCGCGAGGTACACCCCGCAGACGGCGAAGGCGAGGCCCGGGGAGGGGGTGTCCGTGCCCGGGCGCGCCACCGTGCCGCTGAGCGCTTCGAAGGCCGACTGCAGCGTCCATGTGCCAGGCGTCGTGCTCCAGTTGTCGAGCGTGGAGGCGAGCATGGGAAGGACGAAGAACAGGCCGAACAGGGTGGCGATCGCGCCTGCCTGGCTGCGCAGGATCGCCCCGAGGGCCAGCCCCAGCAGTGCCATGACACTGAGGAACAGACCAGTGGATGCCACCGCCCGGAACACGCCGGGGTCGGCGAGCCCCATCGCGAGGTGCCTGCCGGACAGCGCGCTGCGGCCGAGGAGATAGGTGGTGAAGGCGAGCAGTTCCCCCACCGCCAGGGTGAGCGCGCCGGTGATGACGGCTTTCGCGGTCAGGACGGCGCCACGGTGCGGGGTCGCGGTGAAGGTGGTGCGGATCAGACCGCTGCTGTACTCCGAGCCGGTCGCCAGGACACCGAGCGTGCCGAGGGCGAGGATGGCGAAGTAGAACCCGCCGCTGAAGCCGTAGCGGACCGGGTCGATGCGGGCCCGTTCCGGGGCGGTCATGGTGTCCCAACTACCGTCCAGGGAGTGGTAGTCGAGGATGCCGACGACCGTCGCCGCAGCCATCGCGACGAGCAGAGTGAGGTAGGTGGAGCGGACGCTGCGGAGCTTGATCCACTCGGAGGTGAGCAGGCCTGGGCCGGGGGGTGTCACTGGTGCTGGTCCTTTCGGCGGGAGGTGCCGGCGGTGGCGCCGGCCCGGTACTGCACGCTGGCGGCGGTGATGTCCATGAAGGCTTCCTCCAGCGAGGCCTGCCGGGTGGACAGTTCGTGGATCGTCAGGCGGTTGGCGGCCGCCAGGTCGCCGATGTCCTGGGGCTGAAGTCCGGCCACGGCCAGGACGCCGTCCGGTTCCGGGGTGACCTGGGCGCCGTGGGCGGTGAGCAGCCTGGTCAGCGTGGCGCTGTCGGCCGTGCGCACCAGGACCGCGCCGCGCGCGCTGCCGCGGATGAACTCTTCGGTGCTGATGTCGGTGATCAGCCTGCCCCCGCCGACGATGACGAGGTGGTCGGCGGTGAGTGCCATCTCGCTCATCAGGTGGCTGGAGACGAACACCGTGCGCCCTTCGGCGGCGAGCGATCTCATGAGGGTGCGGATCCACAGGACGCCCTCCGGGTCCAGGCCGTTGACCGGCTCGTCGAGCATCAGCGCCGGCGGGTTGCCGAGCAGTGCCACGGCGATGCCCAGACGCTGCTTCATGCCCAGTGAGAACCCGCCCACCCGGCGGCGGTCCACCTCGGCCAGCCCGGTCATTTCGAGGACCTCGTCGACCCGCCGGGCGGGGATGTCGTTGCTCGCCGCGATACTCGCCAGATGGGCGCGGGCGCTGCGCCCCCGGTGCACGGCGTGCGGGTCGAGCAGCGCGCCGACCTCACGTAGTGGCCGGGCCAGCGAACGGTAGGGGCGGCCGCCCACCAGGGCCAGCCCGGCGGTGGGCGCGTCCAGGCCCAGGATCATCCGCATCGTGGTGGACTTCCCCGCCCCGTTCGGGCCGAGGAAGCCGGTCACCCGTCCCGGACCGGCCTCGAAGGTGAGGTCCTCCACGGCAGTGGTGGACCCGTAGCGCTTGACCAACCCTTCGGCCTCGATCATGAACACTCCTTCGCTCCGCGAGCGGTGACTGGCAGCTGTTTGCGTGCCGCTCCCCACCGTGCCGTTCCGGCCGCCGCCGGGCCTCTGGCCACGGTCGGAGATCCACCGCCTCCGCCGGGCCGGTCTACGACCAGGGACGTATGCCCGCGGGCGGAGGGCGCGCGAGCAGGCCGTCGCTACGCTGGGGCGATGCCCACCGCGCCGCATCCGCCCCTGACGAAGAGGCTGAGCCCCGGCCACTGGACCGTCCTGGACGCCCTCGCCGGAGCGCTGCTGGCGTACGTCGCATGGCGGGGCACGCTGGACACCTACCGCGTCTTCGACCCACACCACCGGGGGTATCCCCGGCCCAGTGCGGCCATGTTCGTCGTCGCGCTGGCCGCCACGGTGGTCGTGGGGTTGTCCGTGGCGCTGCGCCGCCGCTTCCCGCTGTCCGTCTGCGCCGCCGTGTTCGCGTCCTGGACCGCGGTCGTCGCCGTCCTCGGCCAGACATCCATGGCCCGCGTGGTCGGCACCCAGATCGTGGCGGCCTCCGCACTGCTGCTCTACCTCGTCGCGGCCACCCGCAATCGCCGGACCGCTCTGCTGGCACTGGGCGCGGGTCTGGCGGGCGTGGCCGCCGCCCGGTTCGGATCCGGCGAGCTGCGGCACAACATCCCCGTCGCGCTGGCCGCCCAGACCACCTTCTGGGCGGTCGGATACGCCGTGGGACGGCACCGCGCCTACGCGGCCGAGCTGCGTGCGTATCAGGCCCGCGACGCGCTGACGGAGCGGACCCGGGAGCGGCTGCGGCTGGCCCGGGAGCTGCACGACGTGATCGCGCACAGCATGAGTGTGGTGACCGTGCAGGCCGGATACGGCCACTTCGTGATCGACGAACACCCGCAGGAGGCCAAGGCGGCGCTGACCACGATCCAGGCGGTCGGCAGGGACACCCTGCGGGAACTGAGCGGGCTGCTCTCCGTACTCCGCGAGGGCGGCACCGACGACTGCCTGCCGGTGCTGCCCGCCCCCGGGCTCGGCGAGCTGGGCCGGCTGATCACCCGCACGGCCGAGGCAGGCGTCAAGGCCGACCTGCGGGTCCACGGCCGACGGCGTGAGCTGTCCCCCGGGATCGAACTGTCCGCCTACCGGATCGTCCAGGAGGCGCTGACCAATGTCGTGAAGCATGCCGGCACCGGGGAATGCCGGGTCACCGTCGGATACCAGGTGAGCGAACTCACGGTGGAGGTCGTCGATGGCGGCGCGGGCGCGGCTGCCCCGAGCCGGGACGGGCAGGGCCTGGCCGGGATGCGTGAGCGGGTGGGCCTGTACGGCGGGGAGTTCAGCGCCGGGCCGCTGCCCGGGCGGGGATTCAGGGTGGCCGCACGGCTGCCCATGGCCGGAGCCGAAGGGAACGCGTGATGGTCGTCCGTGTCGTGGTCGCCGACGACCAGACCCTCGTCCGCACGGGCTTCAAGGGCATCGTCTCCGCCGCACCGGGCTTCACCGTGGTCGGTGAGGCAGGCACCGGCCTGGCCGCAGTCGAAGTCGCCCGGCGGGAGCGGCCCGACGTCGTCCTGATGGACATCCGCATGCCCGACATGGACGGGCTGGAGGCCACCCGCCTCATCACCGGCAAAGCCGGCCGCACGGCCGCCGCCCCTGGCGTGCGGGTGCTGATGCTCACGACCTTCGGCATGGACGAGTACATCTTCGCTGCCCTGCGCGGCGGCGCCAGCGGCTTCCTCCTCAAGGACGCCCCCGCCGACGAACTCCTCACCGCGATCCGGGTCGTCGCTTCCGGCGAGGCACTGCTCGCACCTCAGGTCACCCGCCGACTCATCGAGGAGTTCGCCGGCCGGCCCGCCTCAACGGGCACGACAGCACCCCCAACAGCGCCTCCCGGCCGGGAGGAGAACCTACGAGGCGTCAGCCCACGCGAGCGCGAAGTGCTCACCCTGATCGGCCAGGGCCTCACCAACACGGAGATCGCGACCCGGCTGCACATCACCCCCGGTACCACCAAGACGCACGTCGGGAACCTGCTGACCAAGCTCGACGCACGCGACCGCGTCCAACTCGTCATCACCGCCTATCGGGCCGGACTGGTCACCCCGCGCTGAACACGGCGGTCAGTCGGCGAAGTGGGCTGCGTGGATGACCGGAGTCGGCCGCTCGCTCCTCCTCAACGGCCACATCGACGTCGTGTCCGCGGAGCCGAGGAGCGAGCGGACCGGCGACCCGTTCCGTGCCGAGGTCCGCGACGGGCGGCTGTACGACCGCACCTGCGACATCTCCACCCTGGGCACGGCAGTGGCACTGCTGCTGATCGGTGCCGACGGCCACGCGGTGGCCCGTACCCGCCGCGCCCCGGAGCCCGTCATCGCCTGAAACGGCACTGCCCGAAACGCACCGGACCGGCGCCCCGCACGGGGCGCCGGTCCGGTGGTGTCCCGTCAGCCGCAGCAGCCGCCGCACTGGCACGGCGCGCCCGACTGGCAGCCGCACCCGCAGCCCGATCCGCAGCCACAGGCACCGAGCACCGTCAGATGGACCACTTCAGCGGGTGTCTCCTGCTGCGGGTCGGTCGTGGGGGAGTCGGCCATCGTTCCTCCTCAAGGACGTACATCCAGGCGTACGACAGGGCCGTACGACCGACAGCGACGCACGACCGGGGCGTGCCACCAGGCGTACCGCCTGCCGCCCCACCTCATTCATGCCCACTCCGGCTGCCCCATCAACGGCGCACAGACGGCGCATCCAAGGCACACCCGCGCAAAACGCGCCGTCCCCCTACGTGTTACGCGCCCTCTACCGACGCCGCATTCTGGATGTCGTCCGCGTGCTCACCCGTCACCAGATAGACGACCCGCTTGGCGACCGACACCGCGTGGTCGGCGAAGCGCTCGTAGTACCGGCCGAGCAGTGTCACGTCGACGGCGGTCTCTATGCCGTGCTTCCAGCGGTCGTCCATCAGGTGCTGGAACAGCGTGCGGTGCAGCAGGTCCATCTCGTCGTCGTCCTGCTCCAACTGGAGCGCCAGGTCGACGTCCTTCGTGATGATCACCTCAGCGGCCTTGGCCATCAGGCGCTGCGCCAGCTGCCCCATCTCCAGAATGGTGGCGTGCAGGTCGTTCGGTACCGCCGACTGCGGGAAGCGCAGCCGGGCCAGCTTCGCCACATGCTGGGCCAGGTCGCCCGAACGCTCCAGGTCGGCACTCATCCGCAGCGAGGTGACCACGATCCGCAGATCGGTCGCCACGGGCTGCTGGCGCGCGAGGAGGGCGATCGCTCGCGCCTCCAGGTCGTGCTGGAGGTCGTCGACCTTCTGGTCCGCGGCGATCACGCTCTCCGCGAGCTTGAGGTCGGCGTCGAGCATGGACGTCGTCGCCCGGCCGATCGCCGATCCGACCAGCCGGGCCATCTCGACCAGGCCCTCTCCGATCGAGTCGAGTTCCTCGTGGTAAGCGTCGCGCATGGAAGTCCCTCTCCAGTCCTCACTATGGCCGGGGCCAGATCTGGACCCCACGCTCTCACCCTGTGGGGTGTACGCGTCCGGATCCGGCCGACCAAATGAACCAGCCCTTGCCCCTCGGTGAACTCTGGGCGACGAGTGTTCGAGTACACCCTCGGACGGCTGGGAGAGCGCTGCCGCACCCGCTTAACCTGGACGCATGGACGTGAACGCGGCGGTCGCCGCAGCTGCAGCGATCGCCGGGTTGTGTACCGGCGTGATCGCCATGCTGGCGTTCCGCTGGAGCGAGCGCGACCTGAAGAGACCCACGCGCACGTCCCTGCGGCCCGACAGCAACGGCGCACTGCCCCCCGGGGTCGACACGGTGCTCTCCGTGCTC
The DNA here is from genome assembly GCF_040683105.1 of Streptomyces sp. NPDC051020. Classification (NCBI taxonomy): domain Bacteria; kingdom Bacillati; phylum Actinomycetota; class Actinomycetes; order Kitasatosporales; family Streptomycetaceae; genus Streptomyces; species Streptomyces sp. NPDC051020. Next base: position 13,590 of record NZ_JBFBCG010000051.1, read on the forward strand.
TCCTCCTCCGCGGTCGTGCTCGACGAGAGCGACAGTGTCGTCAAGGCCAGCTCCGCCGCGTACGCGCTGGGACTGGTCAGGGGCGGCCGGCTGGCCGTCGAACCCATGCTGCACATGGCCAGGGACACCCGCCGGGACGGTGAGATACGGCAGGTCGAGCTGGACCTCCCCCGGCGCGGCACGGGCCGGGGCGAGGCTCTCGCAGTCTCGGCACGGGTCGCCCCGCTGGGCTCCCGGCTGGTGCTCCTGCTGGTCGAGGACCTCACCGAGGCCCGCCGTATCGAAGCGGTACGACGCGACTTCGTCGCCAACGTCAGCCACGAGCTCAAGACCCCGGTGGGAGCGCTCTCGCTGCTCTCCGAAGCCGTCATGGACGCGTCCGACGATCCGGAGGCGGTCGAGCGGTTCGCGGGCCGGATGCAGGTCGAGGCGACCCGGCTGACCAACCTCGTGCAGGAAATCATCGACCTCTCCCGGGTTCAGAACGACGACCCGCTGGAGGACGCCGAGCCGGTCCGGGTCGACGAACTGGTCGCCGAGGCCATCGACCGCTGCCGGCAGCAGGCCGGCGCGAAACAGATCACCATGGCCGCCGGCGGCACCGCGGCGCTCCGGATCTGGGGCAACCGCGGCCAGCTCGCCGCGGCGCTCGGCAATCTCGTGGAGAACGCCGTCAACTACAGCCCCGCCCGCACCCGCGTCGGCATCGCCGCGAGGCGCCTGGTCGTACCGGGCGGGGACCAGATCGAGATTGCCGTGACCGACCAGGGCATCGGCATCTCGGAGAAGGACCGCGAGCGGGTCTTCGAACGCTTCTACCGCGTCGATCCGGCCCGCTCACGGGCCACTGGTGGCACCGGTCTCGGCCTCGCCATCGTCAAACATGTGGCCGCCTCGCACGGCGGGGAGGTCACGGTCTGGAGCTCGGAGGGACAGGGCTCCACCTTTACCCTGCGGCTGCCCGAAGCGGGCTCCGTACGAGACCGAGACCGCACATCGGGCGGACCGCTCATCGTCAACGGTGACGACGGGACCTACCGGACCGCCGACCCCGACACTCTCGAACCAATTCCTGCCCCGGAGGTCCTTCCGTGACCCGAGTGCTTGTCGTCGAGGATGAGGAATCCTTCAGCGACGCTCTGTCCTACATGCTCCGCAAGGAAGGCTTCGAGGTCGCGATCGCGGCCACGGGCCCCGACGGGCTCGACGAGTTCGAGCGCAACGGCGCCGACCTCGTCCTCCTCGACCTGATGCTGCCGGGCCTGCCCGGCACCGAGGTCTGCCGCCAGCTGCGCGGCAGGTCCAACGTCCCCGTGATCATGGTCACGGCCAAGGACAGCGAGATCGACAAGGTCGTCGGCCTGGAAATAGGAGCCGACGACTACGTGACCAAGCCGTTCTCCTCGCGAGAGCTCGTCGCCCGCATCCGCGCGGTGCTGCGGCGTCGCGGGGAGCCGGAGGAGGTCACCCCGGCCGCCCTGGAGGCGGGCCCGGTCCGGATGGACGTGGACCGCCACGTCGTCACGGTCTCCGGCGGCAAGGTCGACCTCCCGCTCAAGGAGTTCGACCTGCTGGAGATGCTGCTGCGGAACGCGGGCCGGGTGCTGACCCGGATGCAGCTGATCGACCGCGTCTGGGGCGCGGACTACGTGGGCGACACCAAGACCCTCGACGTCCACGTCAAGCGCCTGCGCGCCAAGATCGAGCCCGACCCGGGGGCGCCGCGCTTCCTGGTGACGGTGCGCGGCCTGGGCTACAAGTTCGAGCCGTAGACCCGGGCCCGTACGGCAGGCGGCCGGGCGGAGCACATACGACGGAGGCGCCTCCCGCTCGGGAGGCGCCTCCGTCGTGCGTATCCGCGGACGTCAGCCGGCCGACTGCGAGGCCGACGCCGCGTCCGTCGGGCCCGCCGCGCCGCTCGCCGACTCGGACGGGCTGCCCGACGGCGCGCCCGGCGTCGCGGACCCGGACGGCGTCGTCGCCGGCGTCTCGGACGGCAACGAAGGCAGCGAGCTCGGGCCGAAGCCCGTGAAGTAGCTGGTGGCCGGGACGACGAACACGCCGAGCGGGACGTCGCCGGTCTTGCTGAACTTGAAGACGACCGACTGCACGTTGCCGTTCCGCGCGGCCTCGCGGCCGTTCTCGATCACGCCGGCGGCATTGCCCTTGCCGCCGAGGACGACCTTGCCCCCGGCCGGGACGACGATCGGTCCCGCACCCTTGGCGGCGTGCAGCTGCACCGTCGCGCCGGTGCCGGGCAGGGTGATCGCGTCCAGCGTCTGCCGTGCGACACCGTTGTTGAACAGCGTCGCGGTGACGACGGCCGGACCCGCGGCGTTGCGCTCGGGCTGGGTGATGACGTTCGCGTTCTGGATCCGGATGTCACCGATGCTGGTGGCAGCGCTGTCCGGCTTGATTTCGAGCGTCTGCGCGTCATTGCCGGCACCACACGCGGAAAGTGCACCGATCGAGATCACGATGGCAGTGGCGGCAAGGGCGCCGCGTCGAAGGCTGCGGCTCACGGCTGCGGCAACTCCTTGAACGTACGGACTTCACGGACTGGAGGGGCGAGCGACGTAAAGCCGCCCTAAGGGTGTGTCAGCGGGCTTAGGTTACCGAGCCGTCGTCCCCGCCCCGCACCCGACCCGCCCCTACCGCTCCCGGGCATCACGAGCCGTGTCCGCAGTCGGGCCCCTGAGCCACCGGCATGCCGCCCCGCCCCCGCGATTCGTGTGCTGTTCACATAACAGGCTTGATCAATTCCTCGGACCGTGACGCATTCCTTGCGCATAATCTCCGCAACCCCTGCCGTTGATCAATTCCATTGGTCATCGGTACTTACGTCCGTGCGGGTGATCGATCTCCGAACGGAGTACGGAAAGTTCACCATCTGGAATCCGGCAAACCGGGACGTTCGGTCACTTCGGAGGGGGTTCGGGCGTGTGTGACGCGGGTGTTTCGCCCTACCCGTACAGCCGCTCCGACCTGCGAATACCACCTTCCCGAAGCCTTCCGCAGCACGTCCGTGTTGCTGTTGTCAAGCCCCGAGATATGCCCTGACCTGCGAAAACGCCATTCAGGAGAAGCTGTTCTCGTGTTACTCTTGATAGCCACGGAAGGGGTACCTGTCACATGACGTTCAAGGTTGGCGACACCGTGGTCTATCCCCATCACGGGGCCGCGCTGATCGAGGCTATCGAAACTCGCCAGATCAAAGGCGTGGACAAGACCTACTTGGTGCTCAAGGTCGCCCAGGGTGACTTGACGGTTCGTGTCCCGGCGGACAATGCGGAGTTCGTGGGCGTGCGCGACGTAGTCGGGCAGGAGGGCCTGGACCGGGTCTTCGAGGTGCTGCGCGCACCGTACGCCGAAGAGCCGACGAACTGGTCCCGGCGCTACAAGGCAAATCTGGAGAAGCTCGCCTCCGGCGATGTCATCAAGGTCGCCGAAGTCGTTCGCGACCTGTGGCGTCGTGAGCGTGAGCGCGGACTCTCCGCAGGTGAGAAGCGCATGCTCGCCAAGGCTCGCCAGATCCTGGTGAGTGAGCTCGCTCTCGCGGAGAACACGAACGAAGACAAGGCCGAGGCTCTGCTCGACGAGGTCCTCGCGTCCTGACCCGGATCGCACCGGTCGTAAATAAATGTGCCGCGGTGCCCGCTGACCAGCCGTATTCACGGTGTGTCGTCGGGCGCTGCGGCATGTCCGGATTCGGATCCGGCTATCCCATCGATACTTTGCTCGCGATCTTGCAAGGCCCGCCCCGAGCAGCCGCTGCGGCTCGCCCGAACTCGACCGGGTGTCACGGAAGGGGTCCCGGCCAAGTCAAGGCGTCGCGCCCGGCTCGCTTGTGGCCATACCCATGTCGGCCGTGGAAACAAACATGCTGATGCTTCGGAGTGCAACCGATGTCTGATCAATCGCGTCCGTACCGCACCGCCGCGGTGATTCCCGCCGCCGGCCGAGGCGTACGGCTCGGCCCGGGCGCCCCCAAGGCGCTCCGTGCGCTGAGCGGCACGCCCATGCTCATCCACGCGGTACGGGCCATGGCGGCGTCCCGGTCCGTCTCCCTCGTCGTCGTGGTCGCCCCGCCGGACGGCGCGCCCGAGGTCAAGAACCTGCTGGACGAACACGCCCTGCCCGAGCGCACCGACTACCTCGTCGTGCCGGGTGGTGACACCCGCCAGGAATCGGTCAGCCTCGGCCTCGCCGCGCTCCCCGAGAACATCTCCGCCGTCCTCGTCCACGACGCGGCACGCCCGCTGGTGCCGGTCGACACCGTGGACGCGGTGATCGAGGCCGTACGCGACGGCGCACCCGCCGTCGTCCCCGCGCTGCCGCTCGCCGACACCGTCAAGGAGGTCGAGCCCGGCGCGCCCGGCGACCCGGAGCCCGTGCTCGGCACGCCCGTACGGGCCAGGTTGCGCGCCGTGCAGACCCCACAGGGCTTCGACCGGGACACCCTGGTCCGCGCCCACGAGACCGCCGCCGTCGACGGCGAGGGCGCCACCGACGATGCGGGCATGGTTGAACAGCTCGGGGCGCCCGTCGTGGTCGTACCCGGGCACGAAGAGGCATTCAAGGTGACCCGGCCGCTCGACCTGGTGCTGGCCGAGGCGGTTCTCGCACGCAGGAGGGCGAACGATGGGTTCTGAGCACGCGCCGGTGATTCCGCAGGTCGGCATCGGCACGGACATCCACGCCTTCGAGGAGGGCCGCGAGCTGTGGTGCGCGGGCCTGCTCTGGGAGGACGAGGGCCCCGGTCTCGCCGGCCACTCCGACGCCGACGTCGTGGCGCACGCCGCCTGCAACGCGCTGTTCTCGGCCGCCGGGCTAGGGGACCTGGGACAGCACTTCGGGACGGGGCGCCCCGAGTGGTCCGGCGCCGCGGGCGTCACGCTGCTGACCGAGGCGGCGCGGATCGTACGGGCCGAGGGGTTCGAGATCGGGAACGTCGCCGTCCAGGTCATCGGCGTACGACCGAAGATCGGCAAGCGGCGCGACGAGGCGCAGAAGGTGCTGTCGGCGGCGGTGGGCGCCCCGGTCTCGCTCTCCGCCGCCACATCGGACGGGCTCGGATTCACCGGCCGTGCGGAGGGGCTCGCGGGGCTCGCTACGGCGCTGGTCTACCGGGTGGGCTGAGCGCGTGCGGGGTTGCCCCGGCGGGTAGTGCGGTTCTCGTGCCCGGGTCCGGGGGCAGGGTTCCGTCCTCAATCGCCGGACGGGCTTGATTTTCGGCGCCGTGCCCCGGGGGCGCCGCCGCGCTGTCCCGTGGTGGGGTGGGTGGGGCCCGTCCGGGGTGCGGGGCCGCCGCGGCGGGCGGTCCGGTTCTCGCACCCCGGGTCCGGGGGCAGGGTTCCGTCCTCAATCGCCGGACGGGCTTGATTTTCGGCGCCGTGCCCCGGGGGCGCCGCCGCGCTGTCCGGTGGCGGGGCGGGTGGGGCCCCTCCGGGGCGTCTCCTCAGGACTGGCGCGGAAACCGGCAACGCGGACGAACCCGGCACGTACGCCAGCCCCTGCGGGGACTCCCCTGCACGGCCCCACCCGGGCATCACTCGCGCCTGCGCCCCGGAGGTCGTGACAGGAGGGCACACCGGGCCGCTGACGCGGGACGGCCGGTCCGGGGCCGTGCAGGGGAGTCCCCGCAGGGCGATGAACAAAGACCCGGGCTCCCCTCGCGTACCCGCCGAACGTTCGTCGCCCGAGGAGACACCCCGGAGGGGCCCCGGACCACCACCCACCCGACACGGCGACGGTGCCACCGGAGAGCCAGGCGGACACCCAAGCCCGTCCGGCGCTTGAGGACGGAACCCCCCACCCCGTGGGCCCGAACCCGCCGGACACGGCACGCCCGCACACCCAAGCCCGTCCGGCGCTTGAGGACAGAACCCCCGCCTACTCCACCCGCTTCCCCGCCCGCCGCACCAGGAACACCGCCGACGCCACCGCAGCCGACCGCACCACCACTGGCCACACCCCGCTCAGCGCGTCCCCCATGCCGTCCTCCGGGATCGGCTCGCCCCAGCGCCCGTCCATCCGCCCCCACAGCCAGACCAGGCCGCCCACCACAGCCGCTCCGGGCAGTCCCAACGCGGCCAGCTTCGCCTCCGCGCGGGAGAGCGTGCGCGAGCTGTACGCGATCAGCCAGCCGCCCGCGAGCACCAGCAGGGATCCCGTCACCGCACCGGTGGCCAGCAACCCGGCGGCGAGCAGCAGCAACGGGTGACCGAACCGGAACCCCGCCCTCTCCCGTGGCGCACGCCGCCGGATCCGCGGCCGCCATCGCCCCCGCGCACCCTCGCTCCCACCATCCTCAGCGGAACCGTTCCCGTCCCGCTCCGCCTCGCCCTCGGCAGCCGCTTCCGCTTCCTCCGAGGGCGACGGCGGTTTCAGAAGGTCCGGGATCTCCACCCCACCGGTGAACCCCGGCACCCGCACCCCGTCCCCGAACGGCTCCGGCTCGATACGCCACCAGTCGGGTTCGCTCCCGGACGCTCCGAGCTCATCCGTCCCCGCCATGTGCGGCGGCGACGGCCCGTCCCCCCTCGAAGCAGCAGGAGCCGCAGAATCCTCACGCGCCTCACGCGCCCCAGGCACCCCACCGGCCCCCGGGTCCCTCTCCGACGCGCCCTTGCGCAAAGTCTCTTTCCGGAAGGTTCCTCTCCGCGGGCGTGGGACCCCCGACGGCTCCGGATCGCCCCGTTCCCCGTCCTTCGTCGCCTCCGGCAGCATCACGGTCCCGTCGCCCGACCTCGCCGCCGCGGCCACCAGTTCGTCCGGCGTGCCGAGCTTCCCGATGATGCGCCGCACCGCCGCCGGCGTGTCCGTGCCCTGGCTTCCGCGCTGCCGGTCGATCTCGGTGCGCAGTGCCGCCACGAGCCGCATCCGGACACCCGAGGGCAGCTGTTGCTGCTGGGCCAGGTCTCCGACCCGGCTCAGGTAGTCGTAGACAAGCTGGTCGCTCTCGATCCCCACGCGATGGTTCCCCTCCGGCCGCCCTGCACCGACGGTAGCGCCCTCGGGCCTGTCCGGAGCGACTACCGTGGGACGGATGGGGATGACCACACCACCGCGGACGCTCGCCGAAGCGCTGCGTGCCCGGGACGACGAGTCGCTGACCGGGCTGCTGCGTGCCCGTCCCGACCTCCTGTCTCCCGTGCCGAACGACATCACCCAGCTGGCGACGAGAGCCGGCACCCGTGCCTCTGTCGTGCGCGCGCTGGAGCACCTCGACCGGTTCGCCCTGCAGACCGCGGAGGCGCTCGCGGTCGCACCCGACCCGGCCTCGTACGACACCCTTCTCGCCCTCCTCACGGGCGACGGCCAGGACGACGGCGCGCAGCTCGACGACGCGGGTTCGGCGATCCGGGACGCGGCGCCGGGAGCCCTCGCGACCTTGCGCGAACAGGCCCTGGTCTGGGGCGAGGACGACCGGCTGCGGCTGGTCCGTACCGCGCGCGAACTTCTCGCACCGTCCCCGCAGCACCCCTCCCCCACCGGTCTCGGGCCGACCGTCGCCGAGGCCACGGCCGGCATGTCGCCGGGTCGGCTGCAGGAGATCCTGGCGGCAGCCGGGCTGCCCGCCACGCACGACCCGGTCTCCGCCGTGGCCGCGCTGGCCGCGCTGTTCACCGACCGGACCAGGATGGGCGAGCTGCTGGACACCGCGCCGACGGAGGCGCTCGCCGTACTTGACCGGCTGGTGTGGGGTCCGCCGTACGGGGAAGTGACCCCGAACCCGACCCCGCCCGTGACGTGGCTGCGCAACCGCGGGCTGTTGCTGCCCGTGTCGACGCGCACCGTCGTCCTGCCGCGCGAGGCGGCGCTGCATCTGCGGGCCGGGCGCGCCCACCGCGTACCGGAGCCGCTGCCGCCCGCCGTCGTGGCCGCCGCGACCCGCGATCCCCAGTCTGTGGACAGTGCGGCCGCAGGTCAGGCGCACCTGGCGGTGTCCACCGTCGAGGAACTCCTGACGAGCTGGAACAGCGGCGGCCCCGCCATGCTCCGGGCCGGCGGCCTCAGCGTCCGCGAGCTGAAGCGGACCGCGTCCGTCCTCGACGTGTCCGAGCCGATCGCCGCGTTCTGGCTCGAACTCGCCTACGCGGCCGGGCTGCTGGCCTCCGACGGCGAGGCCGACGAGCGGTACGCGCCGACGCCCGCATACGACGACTGGACCGAACTCCCCGTCCAGGACCGCTGGGTGCGCCTCGCGACCGCCTGGCTCTCCGCCACCCGCACCGCCGGTCTGGTCGGCGGCCAGGACGCCAAGGGCCGGGCCCTGTCCGCGCTCGGCCCCGAACTGGACCGCTCGGCAGCACCCGAGGTACGCCACCGCATCCTGGCCCTGCTCGCCTCCCTGGTCCCCGGCACCGCCCCGGACCCGGAGACGTTGCTCGCCCGGCTCCGCTGGGAACGGCCGCTGCGCGGCACCTCCACCTCCGCCGGGGACACCACCGACCTCCGGTCCCGGATCGCCCTGTGGACACTGAACGAGTCCGAACTCCTCGGCATCACCGGCCGCGGCGCACTCTCCTCCCAGTCCCGCGCCCTGCTCGTCTCCGGGCCCGCCGAGGCGGCCGCGCTGCTCGCCCCGCTCATCCCTGAGCCTCTCGACCACGTCCTGCTGCAGGCCGACCTGACGGCCGTCGCGCCCGGCCCGCTGGAGCGCCCCCTCGCGGACACCCTGTCCGTCCTCGCGGACATCGAGTCGAAGGGCGGAGCGACCGTCTACCGGTTCACGCCCGGCTCCGTACGCCGCGCGCTGGACGCCGGACGGTCCGCGGCCGATCTGCACGCGTTCCTCGCCACACACAGCCGCACGCCGGTCCCGCAGCCGCTCAGCTACCTCATCGACGACATCGCCCGTCGCCACGGCCATCTGCGGATCGGCGCCGCGTCCGCGTACGTACGCTGCGACGACGAGGCCGTACTGGGCGAGATCCTCGCCGACAAACGCTCGGCCACCCTGCGCCTGCGCCGCCTCGCGCCGACGGCGCTGGCCGCCCAGATCGACCCGGCGTCCCTGCTCGAAGGGCTGCGCGAGATGGGGTACGCGCCCGCCGCCGAGTCCGCCGAGGGCGATGTCCTGATCACCCGCGCGGGCACCTGCCGCACCCCTCCCCGTACACCCCCCGTGCCGGTCCCCGAGGGCCCGCCGCACCCCGACGGAACGCTGCTGGGCGCGGCGGTACGCGCGATCCGCGCCGGGGACACGGCCGCCACCGTCGTCCGCAAGGACACCTCCCAGGACGCCGCGGCCCCGGCCGGTTCACTGCCCCGTACAACCTCCGCGGAGACTCTCGCGACCGTCCAGGCCGCGGTCATGACGGGCTCGGCGATCTGGATCGGCTACGTCAACGCGGACGGCGCGGCCAGCCAGCGCGTCATCGCGCCGGTGCGGGTCGAGGGCGGCTTCGTGACGGCGTACGACCACACGGCGGACGAGATCCGCACGTATCCGCTGCACCGGGTCACGGGCGTCGCGGAACTGGCCGACTCCGAAGACGCCTCGTCCGGTGACACCTGACGGGTCAGCGCGCGGCGTCGGATGCGGTGCATCGCAAGGCGGAGGGGCGTCCGCATACTGGAGGTATTCGGACGTTCCGACAACGCGGCGACATGCCGTGGCTGTCGTCGTGCGCCGTCAGACATGACGGGACAGTCCTTGTTTCAGCGAGACGAGCCACCGCCAGCGTGGCTGCTCGGTGACCACGGCGGCCGCCGCGAGCAGCGTCACCGGAACGGCCGCCCACACCGGCCACAGCAGCCACGACGAGACGACGGCAGCGCCCAGCTCGGCCAGCACCATCAGGATCGTGGCCCAGCCCGGCACGGCGACGATCACACTGTTCTTGTCGCCCGGGGTGGACAGAACGGCCGGCAGGCCGATCAGTACCACCAGCGACAGCGCCGCGAGCAGCCACGAGTGGCCGGCCAGCACCCAGGGGGTGGTCACCCAGGCGACGAGTTCGGTGGCGAAGCGCAGCACGGACGGTATGCGGTCGTCCGGACGCGCGGAAGCGGTTCGTTCCGGGGGCGTTTCCCCGGCAGCGGCATCAGTCACGGACGGACCATGACACACACCCCGCCCGCGCGGCGGGCGGAGGGCCGAACGCCACGGCGGCCGACACCGACGCACCACCTGCCCCGCATGCGGCACACTGGACGTTTGGCCGCACGGGCGGCCACCCCCCGTAGAAAGGGCCGAGACGCGTGACCGGACCCCTCATCGTCCAGAGCGACAAGACGCTGCTCCTGGAAGTCGACCACGAGCAGGCCGACGTCTGCCGTCGGGCGATCGCCCCGTTCGCGGAGCTGGAGCGTGCGCCCGAGCACATCCACACCTACCGGCTGACGCCGCTCGGACTGTGGAACGCGCGCGCCGCCGGGCACGACGCCGAGCAGGTCGTCGACGCCCTCGTGCAGTACTCCCGCTACCCGGTGCCGCACGCGCTGCTCGTCGACATCGCCGAGACGATGGCCCGGTACGGCCGCCTCACGCTCTCCAAGAACCCGGTCCACGGGCTGGTCCTGACCTCCACCGACCGGCCGGTGCTGGAGGAGATCCTCCGGTCGAAGAAGGTCCAGCCGCTGGTCGGGGCGCGGATCGACCCGGACACCGTGGCGGTGCACCCGTCCGAGCGCGGGCAGATCAAGCAGACGCTGCTGAAGCTGGGCTGGCCCGCCGAGGACCTTGCCGGGTACGTGGACGGCGAGGCCCACCCGATCGAGCTGGCCGAGGACGGCTGGGCGCTGCGTCCGTACCAGAAGCAGGCCGTCGAAGGGTTCTGGCACGGCGGCTCCGGGGTGGTCGTACTGCCGTGTGGTGCGGGGAAGACGCTGGTCGGGGCCGGTGCGATGGCGCAGGCCAAGGCGACCACGCTGATTCTGGTGACGAACACCGTCTCGGCCCGGCAGTGGAAGCACGAGCTGGTGCGGCGGACCTCGCTGACCGAGGACGAGATCGGCGAGTACAGCGGTGCGCGCAAGGAGATCCGGCCGGTCACCATCGCCACCTACCAGGTGCTGACGACCCGCCGTAAGGGCATCTACCCGCACCTGGAGCTGTTCGACTCCCGCGACTGGGGTCTGGTGATCTACGACGAGGTGCATCTGCTGCCCGCGCCCGTCTTCAAGTTCACCGCCGACCTGCAGGCCCGGCGGCGGCTCGGCCTCACCGCGACGCTCGTCCGGGAGGACGGCCGCGAGTCGGACGTCTTCTCGCTGATCGGTCCCAAGCGGTTCGACGCCCCGTGGAAGGAGATCGAGGCGCAGGGCTACATCGCGCCCGCCGACTGTGTCGAGGTACGCGTCAATCTGACGGACTCGGAGCGGCTGGCGTACGCGACGGCCGAGGCGGAGGAGAAGTACCGGTTCTGCGCGACGACCGCGACGAAGCAGAAGGTGACGGAGGCGCTGGTGCGCAAGCACCGGGGCGAGCAGACTCTCGTCATCGGGCAGTACATCGACCAGCTCGACGAGCTGGGTGAGCATCTGGGCGCCCCGGTCATCAAGGGCGAGACGAGCAACGCACAGCGCGAGAAGCTCTTCGACGCGTTCCGTGAGGGCGAGCTCAGCGTCCTTGTCGTGTCGAAGGTCGCGAACTTCTCGATCGACCTGCCGGAGGCGACCGTCGCCATTCAGGTGTCGGGCACATTCGGCTCGCGGCAGGAGGAGGCGCAGCGGCTCGGCCGGGTGCTGCGGCCGAAGGCGGACGGGCACGAGGCCCGGTTCTACTCGGTGGTCGCCCGCGACACGATCGACCAGGACTTCGCGGCGCACCGCCAGCGGTTCCTGGCCGAGCAGGGGTACGCGTACCGGATCGTGGACGCGGACGAGCTGCTGGCGAACGACTGAACTCAGAGGCCGCGCACGTAGGTGGGGCGTCATCGGTTTTCGCGGCGTACTCAGTGGGCGCGCTGTTCTCCGTGGGCGCGGCGTGCTCGGTGGTCGTGCTGTTCTCGGTGGTCGCGGCGGAGGACGCCCGCCTCCTCCGCGTACTCGCCGAGGACAGCCACGCCGAACGCGGCGCGCGCGAAGACCTTGACGGCGCGCACGGCGTCGCCGACGTGGTGGGTGGGCGGGTGACCGGTGGCCGCGGTCGCGCCGTGCGCGGGGCCGGTGCCGTGTGGGTTCAGGCTGACGGTGCTCATGTAGTCCATGGTCCTGCTCCCGTTCCGCAGAGGCATCGGCTCGCGGGCGGAATCCCCGTGGGCTTCGCACAGGCCTCCGGTCGCACGCCGTCCCCTGCGGGGTGGGCCAAGGGGCGGACGAGGGGCGGGCCCCGCGGCCCAATTCATTCGACCCTGCCGGTCGCGGTCGATACAATCGCCGGTCTGCCCGCCTCCCGCACCGTGGTACCGGCTCTTCGCCGGCAGCCGGGGGAGCGCCGCCGACCGGACGGAAACCGGCCGACAGCCGCACGCGCACCAGCGTGCGCACCCCGTGATCGATCCCCGAGCGGACCGCATCGCCCCCGGCACGTGACCGGGAGCGAGCCGCGGTCCGCCGTCCTGCGTCACAAGCCGGAGGCAACACCGTGCCCGCGCACGAACACGAAGCCGTTATGACGACCACCACCGATGCGCTGGCTCACGAGCGCGCCCATCTCGCCGCGTCCCGCGCCGCGCTGCGGGCCATGCGCGAGGACGCGCAGGCCCTCGACATCCGCGATGTCACCGCGAACTGGGTGAACGCTGTCGTCCTGCAGGCCAAGGTCGACGAACGCATCAAGGCGCTCGCCGATCTGTCGCACACCCCGCTCTTCTTCGGCCGCCTCGACTATCTGCACCGGGTCGGCGCGGATCAGGCCGAGGGCGCCTCACGAGGGGCGGCGCGGAGCGCCTCGGCCAAGGGTGGTGGTGGGCGACGGGAGGGCGAACAGTTCTACATCGGGCGCCGCCACGTCCATGACGCCGACGGCGACCCGATGGTCATCGACTGGCGTGCGCCCGTCTCGCAGCCGTTCTACCGGGCTTCGAGGAAGGACCCGCAGGACGTCGGACAGCGGCGCCGTTTCGGCTACACCGGCGGCGAACTGACCGCGTACGAGGACGAGCACCTCACCGACCCCACCGAGGCCACGCAGACCAGCAAGCTGCTCCAGGCGGAGATCGAGCGGCCACGCGTGGGTCCGATGCGCGACATCGTGGCGACGATCCAGCCGGAGCAGGACGAGATCGTCCGCAGTGGACTGGGCGGGACGGTCTGCGTCCAGGGAGGCCCGGGTACGGGTAAGACCGCCGTCGGTCTGCACCGTGTCGCCTATCTGCTGTACGCGCACCGGGAGCGCCTCGCCCGCACCGGCACGCTGGTGATCGGGCCGAACCGGTCGTTCCTGCACTACATCGAGCAGGTGCTCCCGGCCCTCGGTGAGCTGGAGGTGAAGCAGGCGACCGTCGACGATCTGGTGGCGGCACATGTCGAGGTACGGGGATCGGACGCGGCGGAGGCAGCCGTCGTCAAGGGTGACGCCCGGATGGCGGAGGTGCTGCGGCGGGCGATCCGTTCGCATGTGACGCTGCCGACGGAGCCGGTGATGGTGGTGCGCGGTTCGCGGCGGTGGCGGGTACCCGCGTACGAACTGGAGGAGATCGTCACGGAGTTGCTGGCCCGCGACATGCGGTACGGCGCGGCGCACGAGGCGCTCCCGCAGCGGATCGCGCACGCCGTCCTCGTCCGGATGGAGGAGGCCGGCGAGGCGCCCGACGACCGGGTGCAGAACGCGGTGGCCCGTACTCCGGCGGTCAAGGCGGCCGTGAAGGCGATCTGGCCCGCGGTCGATCCGGCGAAGCTGGTGCTGCGGCTGCTCTCCGACCCCGATTTCCTGGCCGCGCACGCGGACGGGCTGCTCACCGAGGACGAGCAGAAGGCGATCCTGTGGACGAAGCCGGCCCGCAGTGTGAAATCGGCGAAGTGGTCGGCGGCGGACGCGGTGCTGATCGACGAGGCGAGCGATCTGGTGGCACGTACGCACTCGCTCGGCCATGTCGTCCTCGACGAGGCGCAGGACCTGTCGCCGATGCAGTACCGGGCGGTGGGACGGCGGTGCACGACGGGTTCGGCGACGGTGCTCGGCGATCTGGCGCAGGGGACGACGCCGTGGTCGACGGAGAGCTGGGCGCAGGCGCTGCACCACCTGGGCAAGGAGGACGCCGTGGTGGAGGAGCTGACGGCGGGCTTCCGTGTGCCGAGGGAGGTCATCGCGTACGCGTCACGCCTGCTGCCGGTGATCTCGCCGGGACTTGCGGCGGTGGAGTCGGTGCGTGAGTCGCCGGGTTCGCTGGCGGTACGGGAGGTGCCCGACGCGGCCGTACTGGACGCGGCGGTGATCGCGGCCTGCGAGGAGTCGCTGGCGCAGGAGGGCTCGATCGGGCTGATCGCGGCGGACGCGCGGATCCCGGTGCTGGCGGAGGCACTGACGGCGGCGGGTCACGCGTATCTGTCGCCGGGCGAGGAGACGACGGCCGAGTCGCGGCTGACGCTGGTCCCGGCGTCGCTGGCGAAGGGCCTGGAGTACGACTACGTGGTGCTGGACGAGCCGGCGGCGGTGGTCGACGGCGAACCGGACGAACGCACGGGTCTGCGCCGGCTGTACGTGGCGCTGACCCGTGCGGTGTCGGGGCTGACCGTGGTGCATGCGGCGGAGCTGCCGGAGGTGCTCGGGGGTACCGGGGTCGTCCGGTAGCCGCTTTGTCGTCAAACGCCGGACGGGCTGGGAGATCAAGCCCGTCCGGCGTTCGAGGACGGAACCGTTCAGCCGGATGAGCCCGGACTCACGGCACGGGGCCACCTCGCCCCTGGCTAGTGCCGCCGAGGACGGGACCTACGCGTCAAGCACCGCCCGCCACTCCCGTACCGCCGCCGCGTCCACCGGACCCGACCAGCCGTGCGGGCGCGCGGCGCCGCCGATGTGTACGGCGTCGATGCCCGCGGACAGCAGCTCCGGCAGGTGGTCCAGGCGGAGCCCGCCGCCCACCAGGATCTGCGCCTCGTACCCGGGCTCACCCTTGCGCGCCGCCTCGGTCAGCAGCGTCGGAATGCCGTCGTCGACGCCCTTCGGCGAACCCGCCGTGAGATACGTGTCGAGGCCCGGCAGGTCTGCCAGCTGTTTGCGCAGGGTGTCCCGGTCGGTGGCGTGGTCGATCGCGCGGTGGAACGTCCAGCGGCAGCCCTCCAGCTCGGCGAGGAGGCGTTCGACGGCGACCAGGTCCGGGTGGCCCTCGACGTCCAAAAAGCCCAGGACGAATTCCTCGGCGCCCTCCGCCCGCAGCTCGCGCGCCCTGGGCAGGAGCACCTCGATGTCGCCGGCCACGAAGCCGTCCGCCGACCTGAGCATCACCCGCAGCGGAATGTCCACCGCCGCCCGGATCTCCGCGAAGGTCGCACAGGACGGGGTCAGGCCGTCCGCCGCCATGTCGGTGACCAGCTCAAGCCGGTCTGCACCACCCGCCTGGGCAGCGACCGCGTCCTCCGCGTCGAGAGCGATCACCTCCAGGACTGCACGGTTGCTCATGGGACCCCATTCCTCCAGTAAGCAGCTACAGGTCTAGTCCAATGGACAGCCTACGGGGCGGTCGCCCGAGGACGCAGCCTCAATCCGACGTGAAGATACGCGAGGTCAGACGCGCGCCAGACGATCGGACGCGCGCACTCCGGGTCCCGACGATGGATCACCCTTGCGCTTTATAGGGGTAGGGGGTATACCTGAACCAGCAATGCATACCCCCTAGGGGTATCAACATCTCCGCCAGGGAGGACATCGTGTCCGCGCACACCGCCACAAACGGCACCGGAACAGCCGCCGGCACCACCAGAGAGGTCGAGCTCGCGATCGGCGGCATGACCTGCGCCTCCTGCGCGGCCCGTATCGAAAAGAAGCTCAACCGGATGGACGGCGTCGAGGCCACCGTCAATTACGCCACGGAGAAGGCCAAGGTCAGCTACCGGGGCGAGGACATCTCCGTCCAGGACCTGATCGCCACCGTCGAGAAGACCGGCTACACCGCGCACGAGCCCGCTCCGCCGGTACGCAGCGAGGACGACTCCCCCGGCGCCGCGGAGGCCGACGAGCTGCTCCCCCTGCGGCAGCGGCTGCTCACCGCCGTGGTGCTCGCCGTCCCGGTGATCGCGATGGCGATGATCCCGGCGCTCCAGTTCGACTACTGGCAGTGGCTGTCGCTGACCCTGACGGCGCCGGTCGTCACGTATGCCGCCTGGCCGTTCCACCGCGCCGCCTGGACCAACGCCAGGCACGGCGCGGCGACGATGGACACGCTGATCTCGGTCGGCACCTCGGCCGCGTTCCTGTGGTCGCTGTGGGCGCTGTTCTTCGGCACGGCGGGGATGACGGGCATGACACACCCCTTCGAGCTGACCATCGGCCGCAGTGACGGCGCCGGGAACATCTATCTGGAGGCGGCGGCCGGCGTCACCGCGTTCATCCTGGCCGGGCGCTATTTCGAGGCCCGTTCCAAGCGGAAGGCGGGTGCCGCACTCAAGGCGCTGCTGGAGCTGGGCGCCAAGGAGGTCACCGTGGTGCGGGGCGGCCGCGAGGTGACCGTCCCGACGGCGGAGCTGCGGGTCGGGGACCGCTTCCTGGTCCGCCCCGGCGAGAAGATCGCCACTGACGGCACAGTCGTCGAGGGCGCCTCGGCGGTCGATGCGTCGATGCTCACCGGCGAGTCCGTGCCGGTCGAGGTCGGTGTCGGGGACTCCGTCACCGGTGCCACGCTCAACGCGGGCGGCCGGCTCGTCGTCGAGGCGACACGGATCGGCGCCGACACGCAGCTGGCGCGGATGGCGAAGCTCGTCGAGGACGCGCAGAACGGCAAGGCGGCGGCGCAGCGGCTGGCCGACAGGATCTCCGCGGTGTTCGTGCCCGTGGTCATCGCGCTCGCGCTCGGCACGCTGGGGTTCTGGCTGGGCAACGGGGCCGGTCTGACGGCCGCGTTCACGGCCGCCGTCGCCGTACTGATCATCGCCTGCCCGTGCGCGCTGGGCCTCGCCACTCCGACCGCCCTCATGGTGGGGACCGGGCGCGGCGCGCAGCTCGGCATCCTGATCAAGGGCCCGGAGGTCCTGGAGACCACGCGTCGCGTCGACACGATCGTCCTGGACAAGACCGGCACGGTCACCACCGGCCGGATGACGCTGCTGGACGTCAACGTGGCGCCCGGCACCGACGCGACGCAGGTACTGCGGCTGGCGGGCGCCCTGGAGCACGCCTCCGAGCACCCCATCGCCCAGGCGGTCGCCGCCGGTGCGGTCGAGCGGACCGGCGCGGCGCTCCCCGCCCCGGAGGACTTCGCCAACGTCGCGGGGCTCGGCGTCCAGGGCGTCGTCGAGGGGCACGCGGTCCTCGTCGGCAGGGAGCAGCTGCTCGCCGAGTGGGAGATCCATCTGCCGGTGGAGCTGGCCCGGAAGAAGGCGGCCGCCGAGGCGGCGGGCCGGACGGCCGTCGCGGTTGCCTGGGACGGCGAGGCGCGGGCGGTTCTGGAAGTCGCCGACGCGGTGAAGGACACCAGCGCGGAGGCGATCGCGCGGCTGCGGTCACTGGGGCTCACGCCGATCCTCCTCACCGGGGACAACCGGGCGGTCGCGGAGTCGGTCGCGGCGGAGGTCGGGATCGGCCGGGACGACGTGTACGCCGAGGTCATGCCCGAGGACAAGGTCGACGTCGTCAAGCGGCTGCAGGCGGAGGGTCGTTCGGTCGCGATGGTCGGCGACGGCGTCAACGACGCGGCGGCGCTGGCCCAGGCGGACCTGGGGCTGGCGATGGGCACGGGCACGGACGCGGCGATCGAGGCCGGTGACCTGACGCTGGTCCGCGGGGACCTGCGGGCCGCGGCGGACGCGATCCGGCTGTCACGGAAGACGCTGGGGACGATCCGTACGAACCTGTTCTGGGCGTTCGCGTACAACGTGGCGGCGCTGCCGCTGGCGGCGGCGGGGCTGCTGAACCCGATGATCGCGGGGGCCGCGATGGCGTTCTCGTCGGTGTTCGTGGTGGGGAACTCGTTGCGGCTGCGCGGGTTCCGCGCCGCGGCCTGAGGGACATGCCCCAGGGGTGAGCACCGGCCCGACGGGGCCGGTGCTCAGCCCGCGATCATCCGCACCGTCTCCCGAACCCCCGGCGGGCCGGGTAACCGGGCCCGCTCGCCGTGGACGACGGGGGGAATCTACTCTCGTGCGTATGACGGACGAGAGCGCGCACGAGAGCGGATCTTCCCCCGACGCCGCGGACGCGCTCCGGGCCCGCTGGAGCGATGCTCTGCTCGCCGTGCGGGGAGGCGGGACCGGCCCCGATCCGCTGCCGTACGCCGACAACCTGCTCGCCCGCTGGGCCGAACCGCAGCGCCGCTACCACACCACCGCCCATCTGACGGCGGTCCTCGACCGCATCGACACCCTCGCCGGTCACGCCGCCGCCGCGGACGCGGTCCGCCTCGCCGCCTGGTTCCACGACGCGGTGTACCGCCCGGACCGCTCCGAGAACGAGGAGCGCAGCGCCGCCCTCGCCGAGCGCGCCCTGCCCGAGGCCGGGGTCCCGGACGCCGTCACCGCCGAGGTCGCACGGCTGGTCCGGCTGACCGTCACCCATGACCCGGCGGGCGGCGACACCAACGGCGAGGTGCTGTGCGACGCGGACCTGGCCATCCTGGCGGCCGCCCCCAAGGAGTACGCGGCATACGCGGCCCAGGTGCGGGACGAGTACGGCTTCGTCCCCGACGAAGCCTTCCGAAGCGGGCGTGCGGCCATCCTGCGACAGCTGCTCGGACTGCCGCGGCTGTTCCGTACGCCGCACGGGTTCGCCGAGTGGGAACCGCGGGCCCGGCAGAACCTACTGACCGAGCTGGAACTGCTCACCCGTTGAGACGGCCGACGAGATATCCCGATACGGGAATGTAACGCCCGTGGTCGCTGTTGGCAGCTGTCATGCCCGACTCTGCCGCTCGCCGCTCACGCATGCCACTCGCCGTATACATTCTGGGCCTCTCGGTCTTCGCCCTGGGCACCAGTGAGTTCATGCTCTCCGGGCTGTTGCCGCCTATCGCCGACGACATGAACGTGTCGATCCCCCGGGCCGGACTCCTCATATCCGCCTTCGCCATCGGCATGGTGATAGGCGCACCCCTGCTCGCCGTGGCCACGCTCCGGCTGCCGCGCCGCACCACCCTCATCACACTGATCTCGGTCTTCGGCCTCGGGCAGGTCGCGGGAGCGCTCGCGCCGACGTACGAGGTGCTCTTCGCCTCCCGCGTGGTGAGCGCCTTCGCGTGCGCCGGGTTCTGGGCGGTGGGGGCGGCGGTCGCCATCGCGATGGTGCCGGTGAACGCGCGGGCCAGAGCGATGGCCGTGATGATCGGCGGGCTGTCGATCGCGAACGTCCTCGGCGTACCGCTGGGGGCGTTCCTCGGTGAGAACCTCGGCTGGCGGTCGGCGTTCTGGGCGGTCGGCGCGGCGTCCGCCGTGGCGCTCGTCGGTGTCGCGACGCTCATCCCCCGCATCCCGCTCCCCGAGGAGAAGCCGCAGCTGGGGCGGGAGATGTCCATCTACCGTGACCGGCAGGTGTGGCTGTCGATCGTGATCACGGCGCTCGCGGCGGGCGGGGTCTTCTGCGCGTTCAGCTATCTGGCGCCGTTGCTGACAGATGTGGCCGGGCTGGATTCGGGCTGGGTTCCGACGGTTCTCGCGCTGTTCGGGATCGGGGCGCTGGTCGGTACGACGATCGGCGGCCGGGTCGCGGACGCGCACCTCTTCGGGGTGCTGATGAGCGGTATCGCGGCCTCGACAGTCTTCCTGGTCGCGCTGGCGCTGTTCGCCTCGAACCAGGTCGCCGCGGTCGGGCTGGCGTTCCTGCTGGGCGTGTCGGCGTTCTACACGGCCCCGGCGCTGAACGCCCGGATGTTCAACATCGCGGGCGCGGCCCCGACCCTGGCGGGTGCGACGACGACCGCCGCGTTCAACCTCGGCAACACGGGCGGCCCCTGGCTGGGCGGCACGGTGATCGACGCGGACTTCGGCTTCGAGGGGACTGCCTGGGCGGGCGCGGCGATGACGGCCCTGGCGCTGGTCGCCGTGGTGTTCTCGCTGCGGCTGCACAGCGGGGCCCGGTCGCGCCGGGTGACCGGGTCGCCCGCCGTGACGTCCTCGCCGGCGTCCGTCGACGTGGAAGCGTGAAGCTCCTCCGCCGCCTGAGCGGTGTGGCTTCGGCAGTCGTTCAGCCGCCGGGCACCCGGCCGCGTGCCGGGCGCCCTTTGGGGCGCCGCAGTCCCGCCTCCGTGAGCCGACGGACGAGCTCCTTCGAACCGATCTCGACGGCCCCGGCCCGCACCGCGTCCGCGTACCGCGTTTCCGGTACGTCGTAGTGGTCCCGCTCGAACGCCTGCGGCGGGCAGCCGATGGCGGCGGCGAACGCGTGCAGTTCGTCGAAGGACACGTCGCTGACCAGATGCGACCAGAGCCGACCGTGGCCCGGCCAGTCGGGCGGGTCGATATAGACCGTCACCGGCCGAGCACTCCGCTCAGCGCGCCCACGCGCGCCACCATCACGGTCGCCTTGGTGCAGACCCAGCGCGGGTCCGGGCCCAGCTCCGGTTCGACGTCGAGGGCGTGCGGGTCGCCCGCGTCGCACACGGGGCAGAGCGGCCAGCGGCCGTACCGCTCCAGCAGCGCGTCCTGGACGTCCTGGGCGACGAGGCCGACGACGTAATCCACGCCGTCCGGCCAGTGCTCGACCCACCAGCGCCGGTGCGTCACCGCGTCCTCGACGAGCGAGACGATCTCGGCCTCGGCGACACCGCCTGCGGCGAGATCGGCCATGACCAAGGCGCGGGCGGTGTGCAGCGCCTGCTCCAGGCGGTTCAGCTCCATGCAGCCATTGTCACCCCGAGTGCGACCATGTCCTGCGTCCAGTCACCCGTCCCGGCCTCCGTTCCGTCAGAGGTCGGGACCACAGGGGGTTGACGGACCACAGTGTTGAAAATACCTTCCAAAGGTGACCCATGACCTGAAGGAAAGTTTCAGCGGTGATGCGCCGCCCGCTCCGGCCGCGCTCGCGGCCAAGGTGCGGACGCTCGCGCCGTCCATGACGCGCTCCATGCAGCGGGTCGCCGAGGCCGTAGCCGGTGACCCGGCCGGCTGCGCCGCCCTGACGGTCACCGGTCTCGCCGAGCTCACCGGCACCAGCGAGGCGACCGTGGTCCGCACGGCCCGCCTCCTCGGCTACCCCGGCTACCGGGATCTGCGCCTCGCCCTCGCCGGGCTCGCCGCCCACCAGCAGTCCGGCCGCGCCCCCTCCGTCACGGCGGACATAGCTGTCGACGACCCGATCGCCGACGTGGTCGCCAAGCTCGCCTTCGACGAGCAGCAGACCCTCGCGGACACGGCCGCCGGACTCGACACGGTGCAGCTCGGTGCCGCCGTCGCCGCCGCGTCGACCGCCCGCCGGATCGACATCTACGGCGTCGGTGCCTCCTCTCTCGTCGCCCAGGACCTGGGGCAGAAGCTGCTCCGCATCGGCCTGATCGCGCACGCGCACATGGACCCGCACCTGGCTGTCACCAACGCCGTGCAGCTCCGCTCCGGCGATGTGGCGATCGCGATCACCCACTCCGGTTCCACCGGTGACGTGATCGAGCCGCTCCGGGTGGCGTTCGACCGGGGCGCGACGACGATCGCGATCACCGGCCGCCCCGACGGCCCGGTGACGCAGTACGCGGACCACGTGCTGACCACGTCCACCGCCCGCGAGAGCGAGCTGCGCCCCGCCGCCATGTCGAGCCGGACGAGCCAGCTCCTCGTCGTGGACTGCCTGTTCATAGGGGTTGCCCAGCGGACGTACGAGACGGCGGCCCCGGCGCTCGCCGCCTCGTACGAGGCACTGGCCCACCGCCACACTCCCCGCACCCGCTGACCACACGAGCAACCGCCCCCAGCCGCACGCGCTGAACCGTACGAGCCACGAGATCGAGAAAGCAGAGCCGCTCCCCATGACCTCCACCACCGACGCCAACGCCGCGACGCCCGATCAGCCCTCCGAGTACGGGGAGCTGCGCGCCGAGCTCGCCACCCTCACCACCGAGGCGTTCCGGCCCGAGCTCGCCGAGATCGACCGGCTGGCCACGCTGGAGATTGCCCGGATCATGAACGGCGAGGACCAGTCCGTCCCCTCTGCCGTCGCCGCCCGGCTGCCCGAGATCGCCGCCGCGATCGACGGGGTCGCCGCGCGCATGGCCCGTGGTGGCCGGCTGATCTACGCGGGCGCGGGCACCGCGGGCCGGCTCGGCGTCCTGGACGCCAGTGAGTGCCCGCCCACGTTCAACACCGACCCGTCCGAGGTGGTCGGTCTGATCGCGGGCGGCCCGTCCGCGATGGTCACAGCCGTCGAGGGTGCCGAGGACAGCAAGGAGCTGGCCGCCGCCGACCTCGACGGACTGGATCTCACCCCGGACGACACGGTGGTCGGCATCTCCGCCTCCGGCCGTACGCCGTATGCGATCGGAGCCGTCGAGCACGCCCGCGCCAAGGGGGCGCTGACCATCGGCCTGTCCTGCAACGCGGACTCGGCGCTCGGGGCCGCGGCCGAGCACCCCATCGAGGTCGTCGTCGGCCCGGAACTCCTCACCGGCTCGACCCGCCTGAAGGCCGGTACGGCGCAGAAGCTCGTCCTCAACATGCTGTCGACGATCACGATGATCCGGCTCGGCAAGACGTACGGAAACCTCATGGTCGACGTCCGCGCCTCCAACGAGAAGCTGCGCGCCCGCTCCCGCCGGATCGTTTCCCTCGCCACCGGCGCCTCCGACACGGAGATCGAAGCCGCGCTCACCGCCACCGACGGCGAGGTGAAGAACGCGATCCTCGCCATCCTCGGCCAGGTCGACGGTCCGACCGCCGCCACGCTCCTGTCCGCGTCCGACGGTCACCTCCGCACCGCCCTCGCGGCCGCACCCCGCAGCACCTGACCCGATCCGGGGCACCGCTCCGCACCCACCGGTCACGGCGACCGGTATCCCGGCCTGCCCGACCACGGACCCGCCGCAGGAACCGACCCGCGCCTGCCCCCCCGTAACGCAACAGAGGGCGACACCCGCACCGGGTGCCGCCCTCAGCCGTGCCCGGTCACACCGGAAAGTCCCCCGTGGGCAGCGTCGTGCCGAAGGGCTCGGGAAGCGTGAGCGGCTTCCCGAAGGGCACGGGGTCGGAGTGCTTGTACGTCCCGTCCTCGTTCGGCTCCGTGAACAGCGTGGCCATCGCGCCACGGGTGTCGAATCGGTCGATCAGCAGGTACAGCGGCACGCCCGCGCGCGCGTAGGAGCGGTACTTCTTCGTCCGGTCCTCCCGGGCATTGCCCTTCGACGTGATCTCGACGATGAGCAGGGCCTCGGAGGCGTTCATCGGATCGCTGGATTCCGGATCGGCTTCCACGATCAGCTCCGACGGCATGACCACCAGGTCGGGAACGTAGAGCTTGTCCAACGGGGCAACGTGCACGCCCAGGGTCTGGTAAATGCCCAGTTCCTCGGGGAGACCCCGATACAGGCGACGCTGCACCATCTCGGCGATGCCGTTGTGATGCGCATGAGGCGGTGGTACCAAGACGATCTGCCCTTCGTCGATCTCGGCGCGCCACCCCTCGGGCACGTCCAGTTCACGCCATGTCTGCAGCAGGTATTCCCACGGGCGGCCCTCAGCGGGCCGGTCGTTCTCGACCATCGCGGCGGTCATCGCGGGTCCCTTCTCCTGTGGCCTGTCAAAGGAGCGTAGATCGACGGTTCTGCGGCAGTTCGCCGCTCCCACCAGCGTCCCACGATCGTGTGACGTGCGCAGCGACCCTCCGCCGTGTGCCCGTCGGCGTTAACCCCCCGCTAACCCTCCGCAACCACGGCGCTGGCCGGTGGGTTTCTAGCGTCGCAGTGGGGTCGGCATCCCGGTCGGCTCCTTCGCTCGCGCAGAGGTGTTCCCCATGCGTCGTACCTTGTCAGCCGTGGTGACCGGCCTTGTGGTCGTCACCGGGGCCGCGGCCTGTTCCTCCTCCTCCGGTTCGTCCGGTTCCTCGCACTCGTCGTCCTCCTCCACGGTCGCGCCTCCGAAGGAGGTGAATCCGGCCGGTGACATCCCCGACGACCAGGTGTACGTCGCGTGGTCGCCGTCCGGCGGCGGGTACACGGTGAAGGTGCCGGAGGGGTGGGCCCGTCAGCAGGCGGGCGGGGCCACGGTGTTCAGCGACAAGTTCAACAGCATCCGGATCGACCGGAGTCCGGCGAACAAGGCCCCCACGGTCCAGTCGGTCCGCTCGGCCGATCTGCCGGCCGTCCAGCGCAGCGCGAAGAACGTCACGGTGGGGAAGGTCAGCACCGTGAAGCGCTCGGGCGCAACCGCCGTGCTGGCCACTTACCAGGCCGACTCGGCGCCCGACCAGGTGACCGGGAAGAGCGTGCGCCAGGATGTCGAGCGGTACGCGTTCTGGAAGAACGGCACCCAGGTCGTGCTGACCCTGTCCGGTGCCGTGGGCGCCGACAACGTCGATCCCTGGCACATCGTGACGGACTCCTTCCGGTGGGCGTGATGACCGAGACCCGGCTCACCGCCGATTCCCTGTACCGGTTCTTCCGCGCGGGCGAGGAGGAGACGTTCGCGCTCCAGGGCGTGGGGCTCCAGGTCGAGAGGGGCGAGATCGTCGCGGTGACCGGCCCTTCCGGTTCCGGGAAGACCACGTTGCTGAGCTGCCTGGCCGGGCTCGACGAGCCCGACGGCGGCACCGTGCACGTCGCCGGTGAACGCCTCTCCCACCAGCAGGAACACCTGCGCAGCCGGCTCCGCGCCCGCTACATCGGCGTGTTGTTCCAGTCCGGCAACCTGCTGGAACACCTCACCGTCCGCGACAACATCCGGCTGGTGCAGGGCATTTCGGGCGGCACGGACCGCCCCGGTGTGCACGAGCTGCTCCGGGACGTCGGCATCGCCCCCCGTGCGGGCGCACTGCCCCGGCAGCTGTCGGGCGGTGAAGCCGCCCGCGCCGGGCTGGCCGTCGCGCTGGCCAACAACCCGGCTGTTCTGCTGGCCGACGAGCTGACCGGCGAGGTCGACGGGGAGACGGAGCGCCGCGTCCTCGCGCTGCTGCGCGAACGCGCGCGTGCGGGCACGGCGATGGTGCTCGTCACCCACTCGCGCGCGGTGGCCGCCGTCGCCGACCGGGTGCTCCGGCTGCGTGACGGGAGGTGGGTGCGATGACCGGCGTCGGTCCCACGGCCGCAAAGCCGCTCGTCGTCTGCGTGGACGCGGCCCGTACCTACGGCTCGGGGCCGAACGCCGTCGTCGCCGTGCACGGGGCGAACTGCGTCGTCCCCGCCGGTGCACGGATCGCCGTGGTCGGCCCTTCCGGCTCCGGCAAGTCGACCCTGCTGCATCTGATGGCGGCCCTCGACCGGCCCACGGCCGGTACGGTCAGCCACCCCGGGCTGACCGCGGACCCCGAAGGCGCTGCGGACATCCTGCAGGCCCGGGACATCGGGGTCGTCTTCCAGGGGCCCAGCCTGCTGCCGCCGCTCACCGCCCTGGAGAACGTCTCCCTGCCCCTGCTCATCGACGGCCTCACGGCGGACGAGGCCGCCGGCCGGGCGTCCGCCGCCCTGGCCGAGCTGGAGCTCGGAACGCTGGCCGCCAAACTCCCGGACGAGATGTCCGCGGGTCAGGCGCAACGCGTCGCGGTCGCCCGGATGCTGGCCCGCCGGCCGCGGCTGATCCTGGCCGACGAGCCGACCGGCCAGCTCGACCGCGAGACCGCCCGGCACGTGCTGGAGGTGCTGCTGTCGGCCGCCGACTCGCTCGGCGCGGCCGTCCTGATCACCACCCATGACGCCCGGGTGGCGGGCGCCCTCGACGAGCGCTGGTACATGGCCGACGGCCGTCTCGTACAGCCCGAAACCCCCGACCGGGAACGTGAGTTGCGATGATCGGAATCTGGCTCTCGGGCCTGCTGCGGGTGCGCAGCGGACGCCTGATCGGGACGGCACTCGGTATCATGGTCGCCGTCGCGCTGCTCGCGGCGCTCGGCGGTTTCCTGTCCACGACCCGCGCCACCATGACGTCCCAGTCGGTGCGTTCGGTGTCCGTGGACTGGCAGGTGCAGGTGGCCACCGGCGCGGACGCACAGCACGTGCTGTCCACCGTACGGGGTCTGCCCGGCACCAGGGCGGCCCTGCCGGTCGGGTACGCACAGACCGGTGGTCTGGGTGCGCACACCGGCGGAACGACACAGAACACCGGCGCGGGTTCGGTCATCGGCCTGCCTCCCGGATACGCCGCCACGTTCCCCGGCGAGATACGGCTGCTGGCCGGCCGGGAGCAGGGCGTGCTCCTCGCCCAGCAGACCGCCGCCAATCTGCACGCGGCCCCCGGTGACACGATCACCGTCAAGCGGGCGGGCGGGCTGCCGCCCGTGCCGGTGAAGGTGGCCGGTGTCGTCGATCTGCCGTTCGCGGACTCGTTGTTCCAGAAGGTGGGCGCCCCGCCCCAGTCGCAGCCCTCCGCGCCGCCGGACAATGTCGTCCTGATGCCCCGGCAGACCTGGGATTCGGTCTTCGGTCCGCTCGCCTCGGCCCGCCCCGACCTGGTGCAGTCGCAGATCCACACCCTGCGCACCCACTCCCTGCCGTCCGACCCGGCCGCCGCTTACGCCACGGCCACCGGCAACGCACACCACGCCGAGGTGCAGCTCGCCGGTACCGGCCTGGTCGGCGACAATCTCGGTTCGGTCCTGGACGCCGCCCGGTCCGACGCCCTGTACGCACAGCTGCTCTTCCTCTTCCTCGGCGTGCCCGGGGCCGTGCTGGCCGCGGCCCTGACCTGGGCGGTCGCCCAGTCCGGTGCGGGCCGTCGCCGCAAGGAGCAGGCGCTGCTGCGGACGCGCGGTGCGACCGTCGGCCGGCTGATGGGCCTGGCCGGTGTGGAGGCGGCCGTGGTCGCGGTGCTCGGCGCGGCCGGTGGTCTGGGGCTGGCCATGCTGGTGGACCGCTGGGCCTTCCACGGCAAGGGCATTCCGCTGTCCTGGATGCTGATCGCGTGCGTCGTCGGCACCTTCGTCGCGGCGGCGACCGTGCTGGTGCCCGCCCGGTACGACGCCCGCCGGGCGACGATCGCCTCGGGGCGCACCGCGGTCGAGCGGCGCACGGTGCCGCGCGCCGCGTGGTGGGTGCTGGGTCTCGGCCTGCTCGCTGGTTCGCTGGCCGTCTTCCGCGCCACGAGCGGCACCAACTACGCCCTGGTCCTGGCGCCGGAAGGCACCCCGACCCTGTCGGTCGACTACTGGGCGTTCGCCGGTCCCGCGCTGCTGTGGGCGGGCGGCGCGGTGGTGGTCTGGCTGCTGGTGGATCTGCTGCTGCGCCGCGGCAGGCCGGTCCTCGCCCGGCTGTTCCGCCCGACGGCCGGGGTCCTGTCCGGCACGGTCGCGGCCGGCCTGTCCCGGCAGCGCGGCACCGTGGTCCGCTCGGTGGTGCTGCTGGCACTGGCCTGCGCGTTCGCCGTGTCGACCAGCGTCTTCAACTCCACGTACCGCCAACAGGCTGCGGTGGACGCGGTGTTGACCAACGGCGCCGATGTCACGGTCACCCAGCCTGCCCTCTCCGCAGCGGACACCGCAAAGCTGGCGGCGGTTCCGGGCGTACGGCATGTGGAACCGCTCCAGCACCGGTTCGCCTATGTGGGTGCCGACTTGCAGGATCTGTACGGGGTACGGCCCGCGAGCATCGTGTCGGCGGGGCGGCTCCAGGACGCCTATTTCTCCGGCGGCACCGCACGGTCCCTGATGGACCGTCTGGCTCAGCGCCCGGACGGGCTGCTGGTCAGCGCGGAGACGGCGCACGACTTCCAGTTGCACCCCGGCGATCAGGTGCGGCTGCGTCTGACCGACGCACGGACCGGCCAACTGCGGACGATCCCCTTCCACTTCCAGGGTGTCGTCAAGGAGTTCCCGACGGCCCCGAAGGACAGCTTCCTGGTCGCCAACGCCTCGTACATCGCGCGTACGACGGGCAGCGGCGCCGCCGGGACGCTGCTCGCCGACACCGGGGGCACCGGCCAGCGTCAGGTGGCCGACCTGGCGAAGAAGGCGTTGGGCCCGAGCGCCCATGTCACGGATCTGCCGTCGTCGCAGACCGTCGTCGGCTCCAGCCTGACCGCGGTCGATCTCGCCGGACTCACCCGGGTCGAGCTGGGCTTCGCCCTGGTGATCGGTGCGGCGGCGGGCGGTCTCGTCCTGGCCCTGGGCCTGGCCGAACGGCGTCGCACGCTGGCGCTGGCCTCGGTGCTGGGGGCCAGGGGCCGGCAACTGTCCGGGTTCGTGTGGAGCGAGGCGGCACTGGTCGCGGTAGCGGGTGGCGCGGCCGGTGCGGTCGTGGGATGGGCCCTGTCGCACATGCTGGTGAAGGTGCTCTCCGGGGTCTTCGACCCGCCCCCGGACCAGGTGGCGGTGCCATGGGCGTATCTCGTCGCGCTGGCCGGTATCACCGCGGCCACGCTGGCGGTGGCGGCCTGGGCGGCGGCGCGACACGCACGCAGACCTCCGCTGACCGAACTACGGGAACTGTGAGGCTTCTTGCTCCTCCACCGGTGACGCCGCCAGGAGCCAGGTGAACCGGGGCCGGGGCCGGGGCCGGGAGACGAACAGCCTCCCGCCCTCGGCCTCGGCCAGTGACCGGGCCAGCGCGAGTCCGATCCCATGGCCTCCGGCGGCCGGTCCACCCGCCCGCGCGGCCTCACCACCCCGCCGCTCGAAGACACCGTCCCCAGCCGCTTCGGGGATGCCGTCCCCCTCGTCCTCGACATCGACTGCGACGACCCCGGCCATCTCCTTCGCGTGCACGGTCACCGTGCCCCGGCCGTGCGTCACCGCGTTGGAGAGCAGCACGTCGAGGATCTGCCGGGCGGCCCGCCGCGAGCCGAGCGCCTGCGGCAGGGCGTCGTCGATCCTGATCTCCAGGCGCCGCCCCTGTGCGGCGAGCGGCCCGTGCCAGTCCCCCTCGGCACGGGCGAGCAGGGCCGCGAGGTCGAGCGGCGCCCGTTCGGGTACGTCCCTGGCGAGGGCGAGCAGATCGTCCAGGGTGGTTTCCATGCGTTCGAGCTGCGCCAGGGCCGAGCGGACGGCCGCGCGTGGCCCGGCACCCACACCGGCATCCGCACCGCCCTCCACATCAGCGTCCGGAACATCAGCGTCCGGACCGGCCGCGAGGGACATCTCCAGTTCCAGTCGTACGCCGGTCAGTGCCGTACGCAGCTGATGCGAGGCGTCCGCACTGAACGCCCGCTCCCGGCGCAGGAGTTCATCGATGCGGGCAGCAGCCCGCGCCAGCGCATGGCCGACCGCGTCCGGCTCCGGAAGCCCGGACGGCTCCGCCCTGGCCGTCAGATCGCCGCCCTCCATCTCCCGGGCGACCCCGGCCAGCTCCTCCAGCGGGCGGGCCAGCCGCCTGCTCGACCGTACGGCCAGCAGGGCTCCCCCACCCACCGCGACCGCCGCCGGCGCCAGCATTCCGGCCCAGGTCAGCGCGGCCCGCCGCAAGGGCCCGGAGGCCGGTGAGGCGACCCGTACGACCGCCCGCACCTGCTCCGATCCCCCCACGGGAACGGCCACGACCAGGCTGTCGCCGATCTCCCGGGTGACGACCCGGCCCGCCTCCGCCTCCCGTACCGGGGCATCACCCGCGCCCGGACCCGCCCCGAGGATGCGGCGGGCGTCGGTCCCGTACACCGCGATGTCCGTACCGGACTCGACGGGCGGCAGCTCGATCGGGTCGCCCGTGGCGGTGATCCGCTCGGGCAGGCTGAGCGCGACCTGTTCGCCCAGCGACTGCGCCTCCCGCTCCTCGTCCTGCTGGTACAGCCGCAGCGCCGCGTAACCGAGCGGCAGCGCGAAGAGCAGCACCGCGCACGCCACGGCGAGAACGGTGGCTCTCAGAATGCGACGACGCACGGCACGCCCTTTCTCCACCTACCGGACTACGGTCATGGCTTCTCGTGACCGGGCCACGGTCACGGCCCGGTGGGGTCCTCCAGCCGGTACCCGAACTGCCGCAGCGTCGTGATGCGCACCTGGTCACCGAGCTTGCGGCGGAGGGCGGCCACATGAACGTCGAGGGTCTTGGTGGGGCCGAACCAATTCTCGTCCCACACGTCGCTCATCAGATCCTCCCGGCTCACCGCCTGCCCCGGGCGGACCGCGAGACGCACCAGCAGGTCGAATTCGCGGGGCCTGAGTTCCACCTCGCCGGTCGGGGTGGTGCAGCGCCGCGCCGACCGGTCGATCACCAGCGCCCCGACACGGAGATGAGGTGCACTGCCGTTCGTGTGGGGCGCCGCGCGCCGCAGATGGGCGGTGACCCGAGCCTGGAGTTCGGCGAGCCGGAACGGCTTGGTCAGGTAGTCGTCGGCGCCGCACTCCAGCGCCTGGATGACATCCATTTCCCCGGTACGGGCGGTCAGCACGACCAGCACCGCGTCCGGCGCCCGCTCACGGAGTCTGCGGCAGAGTTCGAAACCGTCGATGTCCGGCAGCCCCAGATCGACGAGGAAAAGATCGGCGGCGGGTAGCCGCTCCGTGACGGCGAGGGCGCTCGCCCCGTCGGGGCACCACTGGCTGCCGTGGCCCAGCACCCGCAGGGTGGCGACCAGCCGACTGCCGATCGCCGGATCGTCCTCGATGACCACGATGCGCGCCATCCCGTCACGCTACCGCGACCGGGCGGCACCCTCCTCCGCCACATCGCGCCGGGTCCGGGTCAGGAAGACGACCAGGCCGAGGATGACGACCAGGAACAGGATGCTGGTGCCGACCGTGCCCAGCCCCAGCCCGCCGTCCGCCGTGGGCTGAGACAGGTAGTCGCCCAGCGAGGCGCCGAGCGGCCTGGTCAGGACGTACGCGATCCAGAACGACCACACCGCGTTGAAGCCCAGCGTGCGGTGCGCGAGCGCCACGGCCGCGATCAGCGCGGCGAACACGACCGCGGAGAGCCAGTACCCCAGGTTCAGCTTCTCCGCCGTGAGGTCGCCCGCGGACGTGCCCAGCGCGAACGTGAACAGGATCGCCAGCCAGTAGAACGCCTCACGGCGCGTCGTCCGGATCGAGTGGATGGACAGCGTCCGCTCGCTCGCGTACCAGGCGAAGAACGTGACGGCGAGCGCCACCGCGAAGACCACGGTCGTGGTCTGGAGCGGAACGCCGAGGTTGTCGGTCAGATTGTCGCTGATCAGCGTACCGACGACGCTGATCAGGACCACGGACAACCAGTACAGGCTCGGCACATACGCACGCGCCCGGAACTGGAAGAACAGGGTGACGACCAGCAGCGCACTCATCAGGTACGAGGTGTTGGTCAGCCCCATGCCCAGGTTGTCGTTGAGCAGATCGGCCGCGGTCTCGCCCACGGTGGTGCACAGCACCTTGATCACCCAGAAGTAGAGGGTTACTTCCGGGACCTTGTTCAGCATCTGCCGCGCCCGGGAGCGCGTGCCGGGCGCATACGTCTCACTCGTGTCGGTTGTCATGGAACGGCACGCTGGCATGGCCTCCCTGAAATTTTCCTGACTGCGCACGGCACCCGAGCCGCGTGCGACACGTGTTCACCGAGCTCGGAAGCCTCGCCGCCGTCGCGACGCTCGCCCTTCGACCGGACCGGCCGGTCCGGTCGAAGGGCGGCACCCACCCAGAGCGTCGCCCTTCCGCACGTCCGCCGCCGGGTCAGCCCTGCCCGGCCGACACCGTCACGGCAGCCGCCCCTCCCGGTTGACCTCCCTGACCCTGGCCCGCAGCACTTCCCCGAGCGGGGCCGGGCGCACCGATTCCGGCGGACAGTCCCACTCCGCCCCACCGCCCGGCGGCCGCAGCTGTACGTACGGTCCGACGCACCCCATCACGCGCCCCACCCGCCCGTCGCGGGAATCCACCGCGAACGACCCGGGTTCCGGCGCACACGGCTCAAGCCCCTCACCCGTCATGTCCGCTCTCCCTGTTGCCCGTCCGCGCCCAGCACAGCACTCAGCCGCAGCGCCGTATCGATGGTGCACCGTCCGAGGTCCACCAGCGGCGCGGGCTCGTTCCCCGCGCATGACACCGGATCGACCCGCAGCGACGGCAGCGCGAGCCCGACGCCTTTCAGCCCTTGCCTCAGCTTCTCCACCGCGTCCTCCGCCTCCCGAACTCTTCTGGCAGCAACCCGTCGTCGCTCTGCATTGGTCATCCTGCACACCTTCCACGCTCCGTAACCGCAACGTCCACCCAGCGTGTCCAACGCGCGGCTAACCTGGAAGGGGCGCAGAACCAACAACCGCACGTGTGTCACAGGGAGTTGTCATACCGGGGCCCAAGAAGCTCGACCCGTCCTCCTCTCCGCGCGCCCTCCTCGGCGCCGAACTCCGGCACCGAAGGGACAAAGCCGGTCTTTCCCAGGAAGAACTCGGTCTCCCGCTCTTCGTCAGTGGCTCGTTCATCGGCCAACTGGAGTCCGGTACACGCCGGATGCAGGTGGACCAGGCCCAGAAGTTCGACGAAATCCTGCATGCGGACGGATTCTTCGTACGTAACTGCGTCGCCCTGAAGAAGTCGAAGTACCCGGATCACTTCGCAGAGGCGGCGGAGGCGGAAGCCGTCGCGAAGACCATCAAGGAGTACGCACCGCAGCTGATTCCCGGTCTGCTGCAGACGGAGGCGTACGCGCGAGCGGTGTTCCGTGCATACCAGCCGACAGCACCGGAGAACGTGATCGACGACCTGACCACGGTGAGGCTGGATCGGGCACACCTGCTGTCCGATCCAACAACTCCCTTGGTTTGGGCAGTTCTGGATGAGGCGGTGCTGCGTCGGGAGGTCGGCGGACCGGCAGTGATGGCAGAGGCACTCCGCCACATCCTGAAGCTGGCCCGCGAACACCGGATCATCGCGCAGGCACTGCCGTACAGCGCAGGCGGACATGCTGCAATGGCCGGCAGTCTCAAGCTGATGGCGTTCTCGGATGCGCCTCCCCTTGCCTATCTGGAGAGCCTCGGTTCGGGCCAACTCCTGGACGATCCAGCCACCGTCACCGAATACGAGCTGACCTACGATCTCCTAGTGGCCAGCGCATTGTCACCGGAAGCGTCCCTGGCCTTGATCGAGTCCGTGGCGGAGGATCACGCCCATGAAGATCAGCAGTTCTGACTACGACCTGACCACGGCGACCTGGCACAGGTCGTCGTACAGCGACGCAAGCGGCGGCAACTGCCTCGAAGCCGCCACCTGGCGGAAGTCGACGTACAGCGGCGGCGACGGCGGCAACTGCCTCGAAGTCGCCGACGGGCAACCCGGTGTCGTCCCGGTCCGTGACTCAAAGGTTCCGGACGGCCCGGCACTCGTGTTCCGTACGGCGACGTGGTCGTCCTTCATCGCGGACCTCAAGCGCGCTTAGGCCGTGCTTCAAAAGCCGTCTTCATGCCTTGCCTCGCGCCGCGATGATCTCGCTGTGGGGCGGGGCGATCTCTCGGCTTCGGAGTCGACCACCGGCCAGCGGTGGTCGTGCACTGCATCCAGCCCGTATCCGCCAGGTTGGAGCCGGTGTCGTAATTACGGGCGTCAAGCGCTGATTCCTCGCGTGCACCTTTGCGTCTCGCTAGCCGAACCCGGACCGTCTGGCAGTGCCGGCCCGTCCCGACGTTGTCAGGGCTGCTTACCGCCCGTCCCAGCATCCCCTGAGACAAACTGCCCTCAGGTTCAACCGGGTTGCTGCGACAACACGGCGGTGAAGGTCTCTCACCTCACTCGACTCCATGGCGCCTCGTGGCGCACCCACCCGTTACGACAAACGCGGCTACGCCTACCTCGGCACAGCCACCGCCGCCGCCCTCGTCATCTGGCTACGAACGTGATCGGCCGGACAAGTCCTCACCGATAAGGGTCTGCTTCGGGCGGACTACGCAGAACTCGTTCCCCTCCGGATCGGCCAGCACGGTCCATGACTCGTTGCCGCTCTGCCCGGCATCCGCACTGCGGGCGCCGAGTGCGAGGATGCGCTCGATCTCGGCCTCCCGGTCGTCCGCGGCGGACGTCAGATCGAGGTGCCCCGTGATCGGCCGGACAAGTCCTAGTTGGGCGGCGCCAGGGTGCGCAGGACGCAGAACTCGTTGCCCTCGGGGTCGGCCATGACCACCCAGCTTCGGTCTGGGCCTTGGCCCACATCCGTCTTGGTGGCGCCGAGGCCGAGCAGTCTGGTCACCTCGTCGTCGGTGCTGCCGTCGATCGGGCTGACGTCGAGGTGAAGCCGGTTCTTCGCGGTCCTGGCCTCGGGCACCTGGATGAACAGCAGGGTGGGCGACATCTGGCGGGCCCGAACATCCTCGACGGTCGGTACCCAGGAGCCGATCTCGACCTTGCCCCCGTTCCGGTCGATCACTTTGAAGTCCAGGACCTCGCACCAGAATGCCGCGAGTTTCTCCGGATCGTGGCAGTCAACGGCCAACTCGGTGAACCTACTTGTCATGCCTCTCCCAGGTAGTGCGGACGGGGCTCAGCCTACGGGGCCGCGCCGCCCATCCGGCAAGTCCCGGATCGCTACGACCAGTAACCCTTGGAATCGATCATCTGGCCGCAGCACCGGGCCACGCCCGGGTGGTGTTTGCCGGACAGCTGGGGCGCGTCCCCGTCCACAGCTGGGAACGCACCCCTGACCCCTGACGCGCCGGCGACGGCCCGTACGCCCCGGGGCTCAAGCCCCGTACTCCGAGCCCTCTTTCCAAGGAATGGGTGGGGGACCTCTCCCCACCCACCCACCCCAGCAGGCATGTTCACTTTTCGTGATCGGCTTGCCACGCAAGGTCGCGAAGCTCTAGCGTTCCGAATAACGAACGGCCCCTGCCGGTGCGGGAACACCGAACAGGGGCCTGACCAACAAGATCGAAAAGAGCGATCCAATGGCTGCCAACAAGCTTAGTGCTGCCCCGTGCGCACCGCACGTACCCCCGCACACCCCGTCGCACCCGATGGCCAATCCGGGTTACGGCAAGCGGTCCGCGTCCGGCCAACACCCACGCACCGCACGCGATTTCGCGCATCTGCCGCCGCGTGAGACCGCTGTCGCCGCCTATGTCGACCGGTTGCCGGACGGCGCCGACATCTCCGTGAAGACCCTCGCAAAGATGCTCCCGTACGGGCAGTGCGCGCTGCGGACCGCGCTGAACAACCTTCAGCGGGCCGGGCATCTGCGCCGGGGCAGCGAGCACCTCATCGGCTCGGGCAGCGCGCGCTGGGTGACCCGTACGTTCTTCTCCCGCACACCTCGCGACGACGCCTGGTGGGCGGCGTTCACCAGGGGCGACGTACCGCCGGAGCAGCAACGGCCCACCCGCTCCCGGTCCTTCGTCCTGCTCGCCGCGCTCGGCCGCACCGCACCTGCACTGAGCCTGTCGGGGGCGGACTGCGCGGCGCTGGAGCCGTACGTCACGTTGTGGTTCGACCGGGGCGCCACCGAGGTACAGCTGCTGCACGCGCTGACCGACGGGTTGCCGGTGCCGGTGCATCACGCGGCGGCACTGGTCCGCAGTCGCCTGACCGCCAAAATGCCACCCGAACGGGTTGCCCCGCACACCCCACGCACTGTGCTGCGGGTCCTGGAGTGCGCGAAGTGCGGCACACCGGGGCAGCCGGAGGCGCTGCCGGGCGGCGAGTGCGGACCGTGCCGGGGCGAGCAGGTCCCCGTACCGGCAGGCAGGCACGGGGCGGTACCGGCCGGCGGGGTCCGCGACCGGATCGCGGAGGTGCGGGCGGCGATGGTCCCCCGATCCGAGAGGACACGGACATGACGGTTCAGCTCACGCGCGCCGAAAGCGGGGCACGATGGTGGGGAGGAGGCGACGCCATGACCCCCAGCACCGCTGACCACGCACAGATGTCCGTCGAGGAGTTCGAGCAGCTCGCCCGGTCCGCTCCCGAGACCGTGACGCTCGAATTCATCAACGGAAAGCTGGAGGTCAAGCCGGTGCCGGACCAGATCCATGGGGCCATCGTCATGTGGCTGCTCCGGCAGTGCATGCAGCACCGCCCCGAACTGGCCCTCTATCCGGAGCAGGGCCTTCAGGTGGAGAAGTATCGGGGAGGGCGCGCCCGGGCGGACGGCGCTCTCGCGCCCCTCGACCACTTCGTCGGCCAGACCGGTGAATGGGCGGCACCGGACGGCGTCCTGATGACCGTGGAGGTCACGTCGCACGACTCGGACACCGACCGGCGCGACCGCGTCGAGAAGCGCGACGGCTACGCGGCCGCCGGAATCCCTGTGTACCTGCTCATCGACCGTGACGCGGAAAAGCTGGTGGTCTACACGGACCCGCACAAGGGCGAGTACCGAAGCCGCACCTCGCACGCGTACGGAGACACAGTCTCGCTCCCTGCCCCGGTCGGCATCACCCTGGACACCGACAAACTCAAGAACTACGCCCTCTGATCTTCCCCCGGCGTCAGGACCAGCCGACCGCGCGGCCCGCCCGCTGCCGGTCGGCGGTGCGCCCGTGGCGTTCCGTCATCGGTCTCCGCATCCGCCGGCTTGACCACAGCAGCGCCACGCCACCACCGACGCCGAGACCACGACCCCACATGTGGGTGCGGTATTAAACTGGCTGACGCATGGACAAATCCCGACATAAGGAGATATTCACCATGGCCAAGCGAGGCAACAAGCGACGCGGTCGCAAGAAGAAGAAGGCGAACCACGGCAAGCGCCCCAACGCCTGAGCGCACCGACGCCGGCCCCGCCGTGTACGTGGTGTCGTTCTTCGCCCCGTGGCTGCGCGGGCACGACGACCATCTGCTGGACGGGCCTTCGGCCCGCTTCCCTGCGATGGTGATCACGCCGTAGGGCCGCACCGGTCCGGACATGACGTCGGCCCCCGGGACCAACTGGTCCCGGGGGCCGACGTACAGGCACTTACCGATCCGTCAGGATCAGAAGTCCATGTCACCGCCCGGCATGCCGCCCGGAGCGGCCGCAGCGGCCTTCTCCGGCTTGTCGGCGATGACGGCCTCGGTGGTCAGGAACAGCGCGGCGATCGACGCGGCGTTCTGCAGAGCGGAGCGCGTGACCTTCGCCGGGTCGAGAATGCCCTCGGCGATCATGTCGACGTACTCACCGGTCGCGGCGTTCAGACCGTGACCGACGGCCAGGTTGCGCACCTTCTCGACGACGACGCCACCCTCGAGACCACCGTTGACGGCGATCTGCTTGAGCGGGGCCTCCAGCGCCAGCTTGACGGCGTTGGCGCCGGTCGCCTCGTCACCCGAGAGCTCCAGCTTCTCGAAGACGGCGGAAGCCTGCAGCAGCGCCACGCCACCACCGGCGACGATGCCCTCCTCGACGGCCGCCTTCGCGTTGCGAACGGCGTCCTCGATGCGGTGCTTGCGCTCCTTGAGCTCGACCTCGGTCGCGGCACCGGCCTTGATGACGGCCACGCCGCCGGCCAGCTTCGCCAGGCGCTCCTGGAGCTTCTCGCGGTCGTAGTCCGAGTCGGAGTTCTCGATCTCGGCACGGATCTGGTTGACGCGACCCTGAACCTGGTCGGTGTCACCGGCGCCGTCGACGATCGTCGTCTCGTCCTTGGTGATGACGACCTTGCGGGCACGGCCCAGCAGGTCCAGGCCGGCGTTCTCCAGCTTGAGACCGACCTCCTCGGAGATGACGGTGCCACCGGTGAGGATGGCGATGTCGCCGAGCATGGCCTTGCGGCGGTCACCGAAGCCCGGGGCCTTGACGGCGACGGACTTGAAGGTGCCACGGATCTTGTTGACGACCAGGGTCGACAGGGCCTCACCCTCGACGTCCTCGGCGATGATCAGCAGCGGCTTGCCGGACTGCATGACCTTCTCCAGCAGCGGAAGGAGGTCCTTCACGTTGCTGACCTTGGAGTTGACGATCAGGATGTACGGGTCGTCCAGGGACGACTCCATGCGCTCCATGTCGGTGGCGAAGTACGCCGAGATGTAGCCCTTGTCGAAGCGCATACCCTCGGTGAGCTCCAGCTCCAGACCGAAGGTCTGGGACTCCTCGACGGTGATGACGCCTTCCTTGCCGACCTTGTCCATCGCTTCGGCGATGAGCTCGCCGATCTGGGTGTCGGCGGCGGAGATGGAGGCCGTGGAAGCGATCTGCTCCTTGGTCTCCACGTCCTTGGCCTGCTCCAGCAGAGCGGCGGAGACGGCCTCGACGGCCTTCTCGATGCCCCGCTTGAGGGCCATCGGGTTCGCACCCGCGGCGACGTTGCGGAGGCCCTCACGGACGAGCGCCTGAGCGAGAACGGTGGCGGTGGTCGTACCGTCGCCGGCGACGTCGTCCGTCTTCTTGGCGACTTCCTTGACCAGCTCTGCGCCGATCTTCTCGTACGGGTCCTCGAGCTCGATCTCCTTGGCGATGGAGACACCATCGTTGGTGATCGTGGGTGCGCCCCACTTCTTCTCAAGGACGACGTTCCGGCCCTTGGGGCCGAGGGTCACCTTGACGGCGTCGGCGAGCTGGTTCATCCCGCGCTCGAGGCCGCGCCGCGCTTCCTCGTCGAACGCGATGATCTTGGCCATGTGAAGTGGTCCTCCCGGACAGGGGTGGATTGCTCCGGACCGTGTGGCGCCCGCGACGGACGGCCTGCGTGCCTGACGGTTCCTTGCCCCGCCGGGCCTGCGGGCCTCACCGACCCGGTCCTTCTGTCACTCTCAACGTCAGAGTGCTAACGCCCAATGATTAGCACTCGACCCCTTCGAGTGCAAGCGCCCCTTCGAGTTCATGGATGGCGCCGGGCAGCGTCGGCGCGGTCGCGGGCAGGCTCCGGGACGCACGAAGGGCCCGTACCCCCGGGGGTACGGGCCCTTCGTGCGTGAGTAGTGTCGTTGGCCGACCGCGTCGAGCTCAGCCGACGGCGAGCTTGACCATGTCCGCCTGCGGCCCCTTCTGGCCCTGCGAGATTTCGAATTCAACTCGCTGACCCTCTTCGAGGGTGCGGTACCCGTCCATCTGGATCGCACTGTAGTGGACGAAAACATCCGCACCACCGTCGACCGCGATGAAGCCGTACCCCTTCTCCGCGTTGAACCACTTGACGGTGCCCTGAGCCATGCCTAACTCCCCTATTACTGGCCCTTGCACAGGACCGCACTTCGCGGACCCGGGTCAGAACTCACCCTCCGACAGGAGAGGGTGCGTGCGCCGGAACGCGTCGACCGCGGCTGAATGTATCTGCCCAACTGCCCTCTGCAACAGGTCAATCGGACGAGAATTCCGGGCAGCGCCGAACGCCCGAAGATGAGGAATTTACGCGATTCCAGGGCAAGTCGGGCCGGACAAAGGCCACTTACGGCGCAAGGAGTGAGAACACTTTGGCTGCATCTTGTCGCGGGCGGGCGCATTCTCATATGCGGTCGGCACGGGCAGCGGAGGGGACTTCCCCCACTGTACCGCGCTCAACCATGCAGAATTGCCCCCTCCGCTTAGCTTGCAGAGGGGGCAATTCCGGTAACGCTGTGAAGTCGGCCGCAGGGCCGACCACTCGTCAGCAGCCGCCCGCGACCGCCGGGATGATGGAGATGCCCGCGCCGTCCGGGGTGGCCGTCTCCAGGCCGCCCTCGAAGCGGACGTCGTCGTCGTTGACGTACACGTTCACGAAGCGGCGGAGCTTGCCCTGGTCGTCCAGGACTCGCGCGGCGATGCCCGGGTGGTTCCGCTCCAGCGACTCGATGACCTGGGAGAGGGTCGAGCCCTCGGCCGGGACCTCGGCCTGGCCGCCCGTGTAGGTGCGCAGGATGGTGGGGATACGGACCTTGACGCTCATCTGGGTGCCTTCCTTACATCTCGGGTGGTCGGGTCAGCCGTTGGCGAGGCCGGCATCGCGGAACGCGTCCAGGCTGGGCCGGATGGTCGCGGTCGGGCCGGTCGTCGGGGCGACCGCGTCCAGCGTCTTCAGACCGTCACCAGTGTTCAGGACGACCGTGGTGAGCGTCGGGTCCAGCAGACCGGCCTCGATCAGCTTCCTCGTCACACCGACCGTCACCCCGCCCGCCGTCTCGGCGAAGATGCCCTCGGTGCGGGCCAGCAGCTTGATCGCATCGACGATCTGCTCGTCGTTGACGTCCTCGACCGCGCCGCCGGTGCGGCGGGCGATGTCCAGGACGTACGGACCGTCGGCCGGATTGCCGATCGCCAGGGACTTGGCGATCGTGTTCGGCTTCTGCGGGCGCACGACGTCGTGACCGGCCTTGAAGGCCGTGGAGACCGGGGAGCAGCCCTCGGCCTGGGCGCCGAAGATCTTGTACGGCTTGTCCTCGACGAGACCGAGCTTGATCAGCTCCTGAAGACCCTTGTCGATCTTCGTGAGCTGCGAGCCGGACGCGATCGGGATGACGAGCTGGTCGGGCAGCTGCCAGCCGAGCTGCTCGCAGATCTCGTACGCAAGCGTCTTGGAGCCCTCGCCGTAGTACGGGCGCAGGTTGACGTTGACGAAGCCCCAGCCCTCACCGAGCGGGTCGCCGATGAGCTCCGAGCAGAAGCGGTTGACGTCGTCGTAGTTGCCCTCGATGCCGACCAGCTCACCGCCGTACACCGCGGCCATGACGACCTTGCCCTGCTCCAGGTCGTGCGGGATGAACACGCAGGACCGGAAGCCGGCCCGGGCGGCGGCCGCGCCCACCGCGCCGGCGAGGTTGCCGGTGGAGGAGCAGGAGAGAGTGGTGAAACCGAAGGCGCGGGCGGCCTCGACGGCGATCGCGACGACGCGGTCCTTGAAGGAGTGCGTCGGGTTGCCGGAGTCGTCCTTGACGTACAGACCGCCGGTGACGCCCAGCTCACGGGCGAGGTTGTCGGCCTTGACCAGCTTGGTGAAGCCGGGGTTGATATTGGGCTTGTCCGCGACATCGGCGGGGACGGGCAGCAGCGGCGCGTAGCGCCAGATGTTGTCCGGTCCGGTCTCGATGCGCTTCTTCAGCTCGTCCGGGGAGCCGCTCGGCAGGTCGTACGCCACTTCGAGCGGCCCGAAACAGGACGCGCAGGCGAAAAGGGGACCGAGCTCGAAACGCTCTCCGCACTCGCGGCAGGAGAGCGCCGCTGCGGGGCCGAGGTCGACGGCGCCGGTGGAAGAATCGGTGCTTACTGCAACAGTCTGCACAGCCATGATGGCGAGGCCCTTTCTCCTCATCTTCCTCGCGGCGCATTTCGCCACGAGCCGGAATTGGCACCTTCCCCACCTGACCTCGCGGTCGGCAGGGGGGTTGCCGGGACTTCAACGGGCCGTTCCCTCAGTCCCTCTGGATGAGCGCTATGGCACTGGATCAACGACCCAGGCATTTATTGGCGGAGGACCCCGACATGCGACGGTCATCCGCGTTGTTCAAGACTGTAACCGAAGCCCCGGACGGTTGAGACAGTCGTCCGAACCGCGAGATGGATCACATGCAGGGAGTATCGACCGTGCTGGAAGAGGTCGAACGCTGGCTGGCCGGGCGTTCCTGGTCGGCAGCCGACCGCCCGCTGGACCGGCTCGTCGCCGCCAAGAGCCGGGATCCGCGGCGCGGGAGCG
Organism: Streptomyces sp. NPDC051020; assembly: GCF_040683105.1. Taxonomy (NCBI): domain Bacteria; kingdom Bacillati; phylum Actinomycetota; class Actinomycetes; order Kitasatosporales; family Streptomycetaceae; genus Streptomyces; species Streptomyces sp. NPDC051020. The sequence goes on from NZ_JBFBCG010000051.1 coordinate 55,152, forward strand.
TGAGCGTGGTGCTGCCCGCCCTGAACGAGGAGGCGACGGTCGGCGCCATCGTCGAGACGATCCGGGTCGAGCTGATGGAGAAGGTGCCGCTGGTCGACGAGCTGCTGGTGATCGACTCCGGCTCGACGGACGGCACGGCGGAAGTCGCCCGGAAGGCGGGCGCCCGAGTGGTGCACCGCGACGCGATACTCCCGCGCATACCCGCGCTCCCCGGCAAGGGCGAGGTCCTGTGGCGCTCGCTCCTGGTCACCAGCGGTGAGATCGTCTGCTTCATCGACGCCGACCTGAGGGACTTCTCCGCGGAGTTCGTCTCCGGAATCGTCGGCCCGCTGCTCACCGACCCCGAGGTGCAGTTCGTCAAGGCGATGTACGACCGCCCCCTGGGCGACGCCGCGGGTCAGGGCGGTCGCGTCACGGAACTGGTGGCCCGCCCGCTGCTCAATCTGCACTGGCCGCAGCTGGCCGGCTTCGTCCAGCCGCTCGGCGGCGAGTACGCGGTGCGGCGCTCACTGCTGGAGCGGCTGCCGTTCCCCGTCGGTTACGGAGTGGAACTCGGCCTCCTGGTGGACGCCCTGCACACCGTCGGGCTGGACGCGCTGGCACAGGTCGACGTGGGGGTGCGCAGACACCGCCACCAGGACGGCCAGGCGCTGGGACGGATGGCTGCGGCGATCTATCGCACCGCTCAACTCCGACTGTCCCGAGGTCACTTGATACGCCCGGCCCTGACCCAGTTCGAGCGGGGCGAGGACGGCTTCGTGCCACGCACCCATCCGGTGGACACGGAGGAGCGGCCCCCGATGTGCGAGATCACGGAGTATGTTTCGCGGCGCGCGGCCTGACGTGGCCTGACTTCGCACGTTTGGGCGGTTCGCGATCGGGCTAGATTCCGCAACATGGTCTCCGAGCACGAAGCCCAGTCCGCTGCCCAGGTCCTCGTTGCGTCCAACCGCGGCCCGGTGTCGTACACGCTGGCCACCGACGGATCGCTCGACGCCAGGCGCGGCGGCGGCGGGCTCGTCTCCGGGCTGAGCGCCGTCAAGGACAAACTGTGGGTGTGTGCCGCGCTCGGTGACGGGGACCGGGAGGCGGTCCGGCGCGGGGTCGCCGAGCAGGGCGTACGGATGCTCGACATCGACCCGGCCGTCCACGCGGACGCGTACAACGGCATCGCGAACTCGGTGCTCTGGTTCGTCCACCACATGCTGTACCAGACGCCGCTGGAACCGGTCTTCGACGCGGAGTTCCGGCGGCAGTGGGCGTCGTTCGAGACGTACAACCGGGCCTTCGCCGAGGCGCTCGCCGAGGAGGCGGGCGAGGGCGCGACGGTGCTGGTGCAGGACTACCACCTGGCGCTGGTCCCCGGCATGCTCCGCGAGCTCCGCCCCGACCTTCGGATCGGCCACTTCTCGCACACCCCGTGGGCGCCCGTCGACTATTTCCGCCTGCTTCCCGACGACATCGCCGAGCAGCTGCTGCACGGCATCCTGGGCGCGGACCGGGCGGCCTTCCTGACCCGGCGCTGGGCGGACGCGTTCATCGGCTGCTGCACGGAGATCCTGGGCGGCACCGGCCGGACCAGGATCGGGGTGCACGGGCTCGGCGCGGACGCGGACTTCCTGCGCGGGCGCGCGCACGAGGCGGACGTGGACGAACGGATGGCGGCGCTGCGGGAGCAGGTCGGCCCCGGGCGGAGAACGATCGTACGAGTGGACCGAACGGAACTGTCCAAGAACATCGTGCGCGGCCTGTTCGCGTACCGCGCGCTCCTCGAAGAGCGGCCGGAATGGCGTGAGCGCGTCGTTCATGTCGCCTTCGCGTACCCCTCGCGGCAGGACCTGGCGGTGTACCGCGACTACACGGCCGAGGTCCAGCAGGTCGCCGACGAGATCAACGCCGTGTACGGCACGTCGGGCTGGACGCCGGTCGTGCTCCACGTCAAGGACGACTTCGCCCGCTCGCTCGCCGCGTACCGGCTGGCCGACGTGGCGCTCGTCAACCCGATCCGCGACGGCATGAACCTGGTCGCCAAGGAGGTCCCCGTCGTCTCCGACCACGGCTGCGCGCTGGTGCTGTCGCGGGAGGCGGGGGCGTACGAGGAGCTGGGCCGCGACGCGGTCGTGGTGAACCCGTACGACGTGTCCGCGACGGCGGCGGCGCTGCACGAGGCTTTGACGATGGCGGACGACGAACGGGCCGCGCGTACGGAGCGGCTGGCCGCCGCGGCGGTGGCGCTGCCGCCGCAGCAATGGTTCCTGGACCAGCTGGACGCGCTGCGGCGAGAGGCTTGAGGGCGAACCCGTCCGGCGATCGCGGACACACCGTGGCTGCCGGGCTTCGGTTGCGTTCCGCGGCCGGGACGAGGTCCTGCACGATCTGGCCGTCCGGATCTCGCAGACGCCACTCGTCGTTGAGGATGCCCTGGGGCGTGTTTCGAAAAGCCCCGTCTGCCGGGCGGCGTCTGGCACGCCCTACAGGCGGACGACGCTGCTTTCGAAGCACGCCCTAAGCTTGAGATAAAACCTGTGGCGGTCAGGGGGCGGGGTGTTCGGTTCGCCGCTCTTCTGTTCGTTGGCTGCCTTCGAGCAGGGCGTTGCCTACGT
>NZ_JBFBCG010000052.1:0-47225 GCF_040683105.1 Streptomyces sp. NPDC051020
AGCGGATACGACGTCGACACTCGCATCCTTGCAGGCCAGCGGCACCTTTCTGCTACCGGGACGTCAGATCACCCAATTCCGCTGAATACCCAGGGTCGGTGCTACTCGCTGAGCATGTCGGCATTTCTACGAGACTTCGATGCTCTGCGGGACAGGTGCGCGAGCAGCTGGCCCGCGCCGACGGCAACGTAGAGCACGACCAGAACCCCGAGTGCGAGGTCGAGCCAGTCATAGGTCGCGCCCCTGAAGAGCGAGGCCCACGCCCTGTACCCCGCGACGGATCCGGCAACCACCAGCAGCACCGACGCCAAGGCATACAGCGCCTTCGCGGCCCTGGGCCGCCGCTCTTTGAGCAGTTCACCACCCGCACCGAGCGCTACCAGCGCGGCGAAGGCATGGTGCGGCTCCAGATGCCCCGTCCCGATCGCGTCCACGATGTTGATCAGAACGCCGATCGACCCGACGACCAGGACACCTTGGGATATACGGCGGCTCATCAGCCCTCTCCTTGCAGTCAAACTTCGTTGGCAATGAATCAATCTTCGCTGTCGTCGGATATCGGGCACTTCCCCCAGGATCGCGGTAACAGTCCGGGCGACTGTTACCCCACCTGACCTGGGGAAGTTTCATAAATCGGCCCTCAAATGAGGGAGCAAAACTAGAAGCGGGCGCCCCCGGTGCCCAACGGGCGGCGGCCCGGCGGCCGCGCCTCGACCACCTCGTTCTCGACCGCCAGGGCGGGCGGCTCGACGGCTGCCCGCTCTGCTGCTGTCCGGCCGCGTTCGCGCTGGCCGCCAATTGGCGACTGCTCCTCGGCGGTACGGGGTCCGGTGCCCAACGGGCGGCGGGTGGTGCTCACCTGCCCAAGTCTCCCAGTTCGCCGAACGGGTCGGGCCCACGGTGCCGCGCTGAGCGGAGCGCCCACGACGGGCTCGGCCACCTCGCGGCAGCTGCTGCTCCCCCTCGACCACGGCCGGCGGCGCGGTCTCCTCACGCTCCCGTCATCCGAGACGGCGGGAGTACGGCGCCCGGCCCCACTCCGGCGGAGTCGACGGCGAACCGAACCCGGCCGCCCCTCCCCCCTCCCCCCTCCCACTGCTGCCGTCTTTTGGCACTCCGGACGGGCCGCAGTCGGCAACGAGAGGCGGCTACGCGTGCCATGTGACGGTGGCCGATAGCACCAGGTAGGCCGCTGAGAGGGAAGCGCCGGCGGCGCTTCCCTCTCTGTGCATCAACCGATCCGTTGTTGGACAACGGCGCCCGGACGTCGACATGCCCGACCGGAGTCGACTTCTGGTGTCCAACAAGGGTGTTCAACAACAGAGGGCGTCCAGGAACCTCTTGGGGCCCTTTTCTGTACGGTGCAGTGCATGACGACTACCGCTGAGTGGGCGGACGCTGACAGCCCGCTGGAATCCTTCCCTGCCAACTCCTCCGGGGCTCGGGTCGGGTACGGGCGCGTGTCCACGAAGGGGCAGCTGCTCGACCGGCAGATTGCGGCGCTGACGGCGGCCGGCTGCGTTCGGGTCTTCACCGACAAAAGTCGGGCAAGAACGCGGAGCGCGAGGAACTGTGGCAGTGCCTCGACTACCTCTGGCCCGGCGACACCCTGGTGGTGCCCTCCCTCGACCGCCTGGGCCGCTCGATCCAAGACCTGATCGCCATCGTCTCGGGCCTCCGCAAGCGCGGTATCGGCTTCCAGTCGTTGCACGAGGCTCTCGACACCACGACCCCGGGCGGGCGCCTGGTGTTCCACGTGTTCGCCGCGCTCGCGGAGTTCATCCGGGAACTGATCGTGCAGGGCACGCACGAGGGTCTGGCGGCGGCTCGTGCCCGGGGCGAGCAGATCGGGCGGCCGCCAGCCATGAACGCGGAGCAAGTCCGGCACGCCCGCGCCCTCCTCGCGCAGCCGGAAAACACCATCACCTCGATCGCGAAGTTGCTCGGCGTCTCCCGTACGACGTTGTACAAGTACGTGCCGGAACTGGCCGCTGGCCGTGACTCCCTCATCTCTGGAGACAGCCCGGCCCTGCCCGCTCCCCGGTCCTGATCGGCGCAAGGGATTCTGGCGAAGACTTGCGCAGCCGTGTGACCTGCTAAAACGGCGGATTTTCGCGAGAGTTGCGTCGCTAGTGCTCTGACCGCGAAGGTTCGCCGGGTTGGTGATTGGGGCGGTTGGATGTGCGATGACATCCGATCCAACCGGTGGAGGTGCGGTGGCCGAGCCTGTCCGTGTGCGCAGGTTGACCGACCAGGAGGGGCAGAAGCTGCAGCAGATCGTGCGCCGGGGCAGCACCAGCTCGGTGCGCTACCGGCGCGCGATGATGCTGCTGGCCTCGGCCGGCGGGAACCGGGTCCCGGTGATCGCGAAGCTGGTGGCAGCGGACGAGGACACCGTCCGGGACGTGATCCACCGGTTCGACGATATCGGCCTGGCCTGCTTGGACCCTCGGTGGGCGGGAGGCCGTCCCCGCCTGCTCAGTCCTGACGACGAGGACTTCGTCGTCGCGACGGCCACCACTCGCCCGACCAAGCTGGGCCAGCCCTTCACCCGCTGGTCCGTCCGCAAGCTCGTCATCTACCTGCACAGGGTCCACGGCCGGGTGATCCGCATCGGTCGCGAGGCGTTACGGTGCCTGCTCGTCCGGCGCGGCGTCACCTTTCAGCGCACCAAGACATGGAAGGAGTCGCCCGACCGCGAGCGCGACGCCAAGCTGGACCGCATCGAGCACGTGTTGGAACGCTTTCCCGACCGGGATTTCGCGTTCGACGAGTTCGGACCGCTCGGCATCCGGCCCATCGCCGGGTCCTGTTGGGCCGAGCAGGGACATCCCGAGCGGCATCCCGCGACCTACCACCGCACCCACGGCGTCCGATACTTCCACGGCTGCTACTCGGTCGGCGACGACACGCTGTGGGGCGTCAACCGGCGCAAAAAGGGGCTCGTAACACCCTGGCAGCGCTGAGGTCGATCCGGGCGGCCCGCCCGGACGACGCCCCGATCTACGTGATCCTGGACAACCTGTCCGCCCACAAGGGCGACACCATCAGGCGCTGGGCGAAGAAGAACCGGGTCGAGCTGTGCTTTACCCCGACTTACGCGTCCTGGGCCAACCCGATCGAGGCCCACTTCGGGCCACTGCGGCAGTTCACCATCGCGAACTCCCATCACCCCAACCACACGGTCCAGACCCGGGAGTTGCACCGGTATCTGCGCTGGCGCAACCAAAACGCCCGCCATCCCGAGGTACTGTCCACTCAACGACGCGAACGTGCCCGTGTCCGCAGCGAGAAGGGCATCCGCTGGGGCGGACGACCACTCACCCGGGCGGCTTGAGCATCCTCAGGGCACTTGCTTTTCAGGTCGCCACAAGTACCGAATGTCCGGCTCACGTTCCTCGTTGCGGTGACCGTCTGTGGACTCGGCAGCGACGAAACCGTGCCGCTCATAGAAGCGACGTGCCGAATTGTTGACCTGGAACGTCCACAGCGCCAGCCCTGCCGGGCGACGCTGCTTCGCCAGATGCACGAGGCGGCTGCCGATGCCCTGGCCCTGCCAGGCCGGATCAAGATAGAGCTGGTCCAGGTCTGCGTCGGCCAGCACCATCATCCCGACCACGGAGCCTTCGACCGTGGCCACCCAGGTCTCCTGGCCGGGCACGACCACCTCCCGGAACCAGGACCGGACCTGGTCGTCCGTATGGGCTCGGCGCACGCTCGGAAGCGCCTCCAGGAAGGAACGCAGCCACACCTCGGCCACCGCAGCAGCGTCGGATTCGACCGCACGGCGGACGACGAAGTTGTTGATCTCCACAGCGCCGCATGCTCGCAGACAGACGGCAAGGCCGCATCCGACTTCTTGACGACGTTTGGACCAGAACGGAACCCGGTGAACCTATGCGGCCAGAGCACTAGCCCCCGCGTCCCTGAACCTCTCTCCACGGCTCCGGAGCCACATCCATCCAACTGCGATCCTTGGAGAGAACGCATGTACCTCAGTTCCGGCGGCGCGGCCCTGATGCTGGATGACGGCTGGTCGGCGGCCTCCCTTGTTGCCCTTGGCCTCGGCGGCCCGCAGCCCGTCGTAGGTCAACTCCCGCTGGAGGTCGCGCTGGAGTTCGCCGGCGGCGGCGAGGGTCTGCACCATGAACTTCACGGTGGACAGCAGTTCGCCGGTACGCGGGTGGCGGGCGGTGAGGTGCATGGCGGAGAACGCGCCGTCGTGGATGCGCAGGGCGAGGCGGTCGTGGTGCAGGACGTCCAGCACGTCGAGGATGTGCTTGGTGCCGCGCACGAGACGGAACATCTCGGAGATGTGCACGGTGTCGCCCGGTCGTGCGTACGAGAGCAGCTCGCCGAACTTCGGGCGCTGGAGAGGGTGGAGGCGGCTGGAGGCGCCGGGGTTCTCCTCGAAGACGACCGGGTTCTCGATTCCTGCCTCGTCGAGGACGAGGTTCTGACGGTTGGTCGACTGCTGGTCGGTCGACACCCGCTTGTAGACCAGGTTGGCCATGCCGCTCCCCGTCGTGTCGGTGGTCGCATTCGACCCTAGCTGTCAGTAAACCCTGTCATCATCCGCCATCGGATCTGATTGGATCCGTGCCGCCGACAGGCCCCGGAAAGTCCGGGTTCATTGGACGCCCACCACGCCTGTCGTCATTCGATCGTTTGCCGACACTTGAGAGCCGCGGTGTCAGCGGCCAGGCACATCGTCGGCGGCGAGCCGTCAGCGGCTGACGAGAAGGCCGTCCACCAGGGCCCGGAGCCCGTCCTGGTAAGTGTCCTCAGCGGTCAGCGGCGCCCAACGGTCCGCGGCCTGTGCCAAGCGGGGTAGCTCGCTCGGGTCGAGATCGGCGAAGACTTGCTCCCGGTAGGTCGCACGGTCATCGTCTGCGCGCCGTCGGGCCGCTGTTGTCCTGACCACGATCTCTCCGGCGGTGTAGTACCAGATCGCACGGTAGCCGTGCACGGCCCGGTCGGGGGAGAGGCCGCATTCGACCAGGCCGTCAACGATCTGCTCGACAAACCACAGCGCGGATGTGGACATCAAGTCGTCGGCGGTCAGCACCTCCACGATCCAGGGACAGGCGGCGAGCGCCTCGTGAATTGCGGTGGTGGCGGCGACGATCCGCTCGCGAGGGTGGGCGGGCAGTTCGGATCGGCGCAGTGTCCGTGCGGCGTAGTCGTCGAGCAGCAGGACGAGCAGTTCTTCCTTGTCGCGGACGTGGTGGTAGAGGGCCATGGGCGTACTGCCGATTTCCGTGGCCAGCCGCCGCATGGTTAGCCGGTCCACGCCTCCCTCATCCACGATCCGGCGGGCTGTCTCGATGATCTCCTCGCGAGAGATACGGGGAGGTCGGCCCTGGGTTTTGCGCGGTGCGGACGGCTGCGGCATGCCCACATCATCCCCCAGGTGTCGACAACGACCACCCCCTGACGCTAACTTTTCTTACATGTATAAAAACTCCCGAGAGAGGCCAGGCGTGGTGCTGGCGGCAGCCGCCGTCGCCCAGTTCGTCGTCGCCCTGGATATGTCCGTGGTCAACGTCGCATTACCCGCGATCCACGCGGCGTTGGGATTCGCGCCGCTCGACCTGTCGTGGGTCGTGCACGTGTACGCGCTCACGTTCGGCGGGTTCCTGCTGCTGGGGGGACGCGCTTGCGACCTGTACGGCCGGCGTCGGATGTTCGCGCTGGGGCTGACCGTCTTCGGGCTGTGCTCGCTGGCGGGCGGACTGGCTCAGGCGCCTTGGCAACTGATCGCCGCCCGCGCCGGGCAGGGCCTGGGCGCCGCCGCAGCTGCGCCGGCCGCGCTGGCGATGCTCACCACCACCTTCACCGAAGGCCCCCAGCGCGTACGCGCGCTCGGGGTGTGGAGCGCGGTGAACGCCGCAGGCGGCGCGCTGGGCGTGCTGGCAGGTGGACTGCTGACCGAATACGCGGGCTGGCGCTGGGTCATGCTGATCAACCTGCCCATCGTCGTGGCGGCTCTCGCGCTCATCCCCGCAGGGGTGCCCGCCGGAGCATCACCTGCCCGGCGCGAGAGCCTGGACGCGCTGGGCGCCGTCCTGGCGACAGGCGGAGTCGGGCTGCTGGTGCTCGGTGTCGTCCGCACCGACACCCTCGGCTGGGGGTCCCCGGTCACGTGGGCGGCCCTCGCCACCGCAGCCGGACTGCTGGTCGCCTTCATCTTCGCCGAGTCAAGGGTCACCGCACCGCTGCTGCGCCTCGGCCTGCTGCGCAGCCGTTGGGTCGTCGGCGCGAACGTGCTGGTGTTCCTGGCCGCGGCGGGGCAATTCACCGCGTTCTATTTCGTGTCCCTGTACATGCAGCAGGTCCTGGGCATGGGTGCCGCAGCAACCGGCACCGCATTTCTGCCCTTTTCTCTGGGCCTGGTCGCGGGAACCATCGTCGCGACCCGCATCACCACGTCACGCACCCCCCGTGTGTCCCTGGTGCCCGGCGCCCTGCTGGCCGCCGCGGGCCTGGCCTGGTTCGCCCTCATCCGCCCCGACGGCAGCTTCCTCACCGACGTGCTCGGCCCGTCCCTGGTCACCAGTGTCGGCGCCGGACTGGTCCTGGCCCCGGTCGCCGCCGCCGCGACCACCGGCGTCGCTCCGCGCGAGGCCGGCATGGCCTCCGGCCTCATGAACAGCTCCCGTCAACTCGGCGGCTCCATCGGCCTGGCGGCCCTGGCCACTATCGCTGCGCACCACACCGGCACGACCACCGACCCTGCCGCGCTCAACGACGGCTACGCCCTGGGCCTGGCCATCGCCGCCGCCATTTTCGTGCTCGCGGCGGTCGTGGCCATCGGCGTGCTGCCGCGCCGCCGAACCGTCACACCTCTCCCGCAATCCACCGCTCCTGCAGACAATCAACTGGAAGGAACACCGTCATGATGACGACCCCCACCGTCGACCTGTTCGCCTCGGCGCTGCATTTCCACCCCGACGGCGACGTCCGAGCCGTCGAACGGCAGATGACAAGCAACGACTCTGGCGCCTGGCAGATGGCCACGTTCCACGTCGAGACCGACGCAGACGTGCACGCCGACTACTGGGAGATGCACCCGGAAGCCGAGGAAGCGGTCTGCTGCCTGACCGGCGGTGTCCGCCTGTACTTCCGGGCCGACAGGCCCGGCGGCGAGGAAATGGTGCAGTTGCAGGCAGGCGCCGCCGTGGTCGTCCCCCGCGGTCGCTGGCACCGCCTGGAGCTGGAGACCCCCAGCGACCTGATGTCGATCACCCTTCGCAACGGCACCCGCCTCGAAAAGCGCACCGATACCCACTGAGCGGAAGGTGGCCCGGCAAAAGGGCTGCCGGGCCACCACGAACCTCGCCCGAAGACTTGGCGGCGCCTGGCCCGCCGACACAAGGTGTTCATCGCGCTTGTCGGAGACCTCGCGCACCCGGCCGGACCCCACAAGGTGACGATCGTCCGGGACGGCACCGTTATCCACGGTGTAGCTGAGCCCTCAGCGTCCATCACCCTGGAGCGGGGGCCGGTTCGCCCTCGGGGACGCGCGGCCGGGGCACGGACCGGGCGGTCAGGTCCAGGTCGAGGCGCCGGTTCATGTCCAACTCGAACCGGCCGTAAATCTCCTTATCTGGACACCTTCGAGTGATGCCTGAATCGGCGCCGTGGCGGTGGAGGCGGAGGTCTCGTTGGGCTGTCCGAGTGCAGGCTCGGGGAGGCCAGTGTGCGGGTGGTCAAAGAACGCGACGGCGGCGTCGTACGGCGAGTTCGGTTGGTCGACGGTGACGGTGAACCGGTCGCGGCAGCCTGCCGGTTCCTGGACCATCTGGTCGACCGGGGCTTCTCGCCGCACACGGTCTGCGCGTACGCGTACGACCTGCGGCGCCTGTTCACCTTCCTCGCTGCTGAGGGCATGGATTGGCGCGAGTTCCGGGGCCCGGATGCCTTGCGGCTGCTGGCGTTCCTGCGGCGGGCACCGTCGCGTCGGCCCGCCCAACGGCTCGGCCTGACGGTCGTGGTCGGTGGCCCGGAGGCGCCGGGCAGTCTGCTCGCACCGGCGACGGTGAATCGGATCTTGGCTGCGGTCTCCAGCTTCTACGACTGGGCGGTGGTCGCCGAGGAGTACGACGGCGACTCCCCGATGCAGAAGCGTCTCGACCCGGCACTGGCCCGGGTGCCGGACCGGCATCAGCCGTTCATGGGCCGTGCGAGCCGTCAGCAGCCGATGCGCCGCACGGTGACGGTCAAGCAGCCGCGGCGGCTGCCGCGTCCGGTGGACGAGGCGGTGCTGGAGCATTTCATCGGCAGCCTGAAGCGGCTGCGGGATCTGGCGGTGTTCTTGCTGATGCTGGACGGCGGGCTGCGGCCGGGCGAGGTGCTCTCGCTGCATCTGGACGACGTCTCCTACGGCCGCCGCAGGGTGACGGTCCGCAAGCGCGACGACCACCCGCGCGGAGTCCGCGGCAAGTCCCGCACCGAGCGGGTCGTGGACCTGCACGAGCCTCGCACCCTGGACGCGGTGAGCCGCTACGTGATGCACGAGCGCCCGCTCGATGCGGCCGGCCCGTTCGTGTTCCTGGTCGGCGGCAAGGGCACCCGCCGTCTGGAGCCGCTGGGCTACGACGCGGTGGTGCGGCTGTTCGCGCGGCGGCTGGACAAGCTCGGCCTGCGCACGCCGGAGACTACGCCCCACGCGCTGCGGCACACCCACGCCATCGCGATGTGGGAGGGCGGGATGCGGGAGCTGTCGCTGCAGAAGCGATTGGGACACGCGTCGCCGGAGTCGACGAAGGTCTACACCCGGGTCTCCGACGAGGCCGTGCTGGCCGACTACACCCGCGCGTGGGAGAACAACCGGTGACCGCGCTCGCCCTGGCGCCCGCCCCGGAACCGGACCGCCGCCGGTGCCACGCGCCGAGGGAGGAGTACTTCGGCTGGGTCCGGGCGACGTTCGCCGATGCTTCGGCGTCGATCAAGTCCCGCCGCTACTTCTACAACCGCTTCCTCAAGCACTGGCCGGACCTGGAGGACTGGTTTGCCGAGCCCTTGCTGGTCCGCCTGGACCTGCACGGACGCGTCGCGCATGAGCCCGGCAAACGCATCGGGCCGTCCCACGAGGCAGGCCCCTATCTCGCCTACCTCTCGCTGGTGCACGGTCTCCGGCTGGACGCCGACTACGTCCTCAGCCGGAACTTCGACAGCCTGTTCGTCCCCAAGTTCGCCGCCGGTCTCGGGCTGGACCTGGATCTGCTCGATTCGTTCTCCGCCCGCATGTTCCAGTTCGGTTATGCGCCGGTCAGCGGGCGGTCCGTCCTCACCTGGACCTTCACCCGCCTTCTCCTGATGCGCGGTGACCCCGATCTGCGCGCGATCCGGCTCGACGACCTCACCGCGCTCGCCGAAGAGATCAAGCGCTACTGCGCCCGGCCGGAGGCCGGGTTCGTGCGGGCCAGCCATGTCTCCAACGCGCGCCGCCGCATGCCTATGGACCAGCTCGCCGAGATCTACCAGAAGGCGTGTCTGACCAGGCTGCACGGCGTCCATGTGCTGTTGTTCAACATCGGGCAGGTCCCCGAGCCGCCGTTCCACGGCCTGAAGACCGCCGAACTCTGGCGGACCGAGCTCACCCCTCCCGAGACGCCGCCGGCGCTCGCCGCACCGGTGACGCGCTGGCTGTCGGGTCGGTTGCAGACCAGCGACCGCGCGGAGTCGGTCCGCCACTCACGCGACGCCTTCCGCTACTTCCTGCGCTGGCTCGCCCGGGCCCACCCCGAAGTCGATGCGATGATCCAGCTGGAGCGGCGGCACATCGAGGGCTTCATGGCCCACCTGCACGAGCACATCAACGCCCGGACCGGACGGCCGCTGACGGCACGGTCCCGCTACACCTACCTCAGCCCCCTGCTTCAGTTCTTCCGCGAGACCAGCCAATGGGGCTGGAACGATGTCCCCGGCCGGCCCCTGCTCGGCCGGTCGGACATGCCCAAACTCCCCTCCGCTCTGCCGCGGTTCATCCCCCGGGCCGAGCTGGACCGCCTCATGGACGCGGTCGAGGAACTCGAAGACCCCCATCAGCGCGCCGCCCTGTTGCTGCTGCGCTGGAGCGGTGCCCGGCGCGGGGAGATCGCACGGCTGGCCCTGGACTGCCTGGACGCCTACCCCGACGGCTATCCGCGGCTGCGGATCCCGGTCGGCAAGACCTACACCGAGCGCATGGTGCCGCTGCATCCCCAGGCGGCAGACGCCCTGCTCGCCGGACCAGTGCGTACGCCGCCTCGGCGATGGAGGACCCCGCGCTGATACGGGCGATTGCTGCCCCGCGGCGATGATGAGCCAGGTCCACAGGTCGGCGGTGTCCGTGTGGCGGATTTTCGGGGCGGTCCATCCGAGCGTCTGCTTCATCAGCCTGAATGTGTGCTCCAGGTCGAAGCGGCGGAGGAAAGACTGCCACCAGCGGTCCACATCCGCGGGTGTGGCGTCGGCGGCCGATGACCACAGCCAGACGGGTTTCGGGTCGCGGCCGCCCGGCAGCCGCTCGACCTTCAGCCGCATTAACGTGCCGTGCAGGATGGGCAGTTCCTCGTCCGCGTGCTCCAGCCAGGGGCCGCGGTGGGTGATTCTGGGGTGCATCCGGTACCAGGCCGTCGCCTTGGCGGTGCCGTAGCGGGTGGTGTCCGTGGAGGTGGTGACGTCGGGTTGGTGCCAGGTGTCGGGCTTGGTGAAGGTCAGGACGCCGCCGTGCCTGCGGGGCCGCCCGCCCTTCGGCCCGGAGCGGGCGGGACCCGGGTCGCGGAGCATGACGCGGTCCGAGCGCAGACGTCCGACCAGCACGACCGGCAGATCCGCCAGGACGTGGGAGAGGTAGGCGACGTCGTAGCCGCTGTCCATGGCGATCAGGATCTCGGGGTCGCCCGGCCGCCAGTGCCCGGCCATGGCCAATCGGCTGACGACTTCGCGGAGTTGGCTGGCGGTGACCTGGGTGGCGTCGTCCGCCTGGCCCAGGCGGACCGCGTCCAGGAGAGCGCCCCAGGAGGTGCGGCCGGACTCCAGGGCGGCGACGAAGGAATACGGTCAGCCGGGCACGAACTGGTCCGAGCTGCGGTCACCACGTCCGTAGACGTGGCAGAACAATCGCTCGTCGCTGGTCGGTGCATCGGGCCGCAGCCAGTGCGACACATCCGCGGCGAGCACGATCCGCCCGTCGGCCGCCTTCGGCAGCGGCAGGCCGGCCAGGGCGCGGCGCAACCGCGCCGGCTCCAGCCAGCCCTGGTCCAGGGCGGCATACGGCGCGCCGTGCCCGCGCCGGTGCTCGGCCGCCAGCGACAGCTCGACCAAGGTCTTCACCGGCCCGTCCGCGCACAGCACCGCATCGGTGAGCTCGAAGAGCGCATCCGCGCGGGCGTAGAGACACTCGTAGAACTCGACCCGAAAGCGGGACAACAGGCCCAATGCCTCGCTTCCGGGCACATCGACGGGCAGACTCATGGGCAGCGGCCGTTCCTTGCGTGCTTCGTTACTCGACATCTCGAAGCGTGAAGAACGGCCGCCTCATATGCACCGGGATCCCAGCGATCTCAGCAGGTCGAGTGACCAGCGACGGTAAACGTCAAGCTGAGACCGCCGCCGGCGCTGCGTTGGCGCGCGTCGATCTGAGCGGTGTGGCGCGGCAGAAAGCCGGTGTCAAGAGGGCGTGAAGCGGAGCTGCGGCTGCGCTTAAGAAAACCTCGATGGACCTGTGGCGCGGGGTACGGCAGATTTCTCCGTGACGGCGGAGGATGGTGCGCGGCAGCCGATCACCGTGCGTGCTGCCCCCATGCCGTCCCTCTCATCTTCCCCGGGCCGCAGGCTCCCTTCGAGGCTGCCCCCGGCCCGGGGCGTTCACCTCGCACCACGTACAGGGAGCCGCAGCCGTGAAGGCACTTGTGAAGCAGAAGGCCGAGCCCGGACTCTGGCTGATGGACGTTCCCGAGCCGGAGATCGGCCCCTCGGACGTGCTGATCAAGGTCCTCCGTACCGGCATCTGCGGAACCGACCTGCACATCCGCAACTACGACGGCTGGGCGCAGCAGGCCGTGAAGACGCCGCTCGTCCTCGGCCACGAGTTCGTCGGCGAGGTCGCCGCGATCGGCGCCGATGTCGTCGACATCACCGTCGGCGACCTGGTCAGCGGCGAAGGCCACCTGGTCTGCGGCAAGTGCCGCAACTGTCTGGCCGGGCGCCGCCACCTCTGCCGCTCCACCGTCGGGCTCGGCGTCGGCCGGGACGGAGCGTTCGCCGAGTACGTCGCGCTGCCCGCCTCCAACGTGTGGGTGCACCGGGTCCCCGTCGACCTCGACATCGCCGCGATCTTCGACCCGTTCGGCAACGCCGTGCACACCGCGCTGTCCTTCCCACTGGTCGGCGAGGACGTCCTGATCACCGGCGCCGGTCCGATCGGCATCATGGCCGCGGCCGTCGCCAACCACGCGGGCGCCCGCAACGTCGTCATCACCGACGTCAGCGAGGCCCGGCTCGAACTCGCCCGGAAGGTCGGCGTCAGCCTCGCCCTCAATGTCGCCGAGGAGACCATCGCCGACGGCCAGCGCCACCTCGGCCTGCGCGAGGGCTTCGACATCGGCCTGGAGATGTCCGGCCGCCCCGAGGCCATGCGCGACATGATCGCGAACATGACGCACGGCGGACGGATCGCCATGCTCGGACTGCCGTCCGACGAGTTCGCCGTCGACTGGTCCCGCGTCGTCACCTCGATGATCACGATCAAGGGCATCTACGGCCGCGAGATGTACGAGACCTGGTACGCCATGTCCGTCCTGCTGGAGGGCGGCCTCGACCTCGCCCCCGTGGTCACCGGACGGTACGGCTACCGCGACTTCGAGGCGGCCTTCGACGACGCGGCGAGCGGACGCGGCGGCAAGGTCATCCTCGACTGGACCGTCTGACCGACCTCGTACCGGCCCGTACACACCAGGAGACACCCCTCATGTTCGACTCCGTACGCGACGACATGCGCACGACTCTCGACGAGATCAAGGCCGCCGGGCTCCACAAGCCCGAGCGTGTGATCGGCACCCCGCAGTCCGCGTCCGTCGCCGTCACCGCCGGTGGCCGCCCCGGTGAGGTGCTCAACTTCTGCGCCAACAACTACCTGGGGCTCGCCGACCACCCCGAGGTGATCAGCGCCGCCCACGAGGCGCTGGACCGCTGGGGCTACGGGATGGCCTCGGTCCGCTTCATCTGCGGCACGCAGGAGGTCCACAAGGAGCTGGAGCAGCGGCTCTCGTCGTTCCTCGGCCAGGAGGACACGATCCTCTACTCCTCCTGCTTCGACGCCAACGGCGGCGTGTTCGAGACCGTCCTCGGCCCGGAGGACGCGGTCATCTCCGATGCCCTCAACCACGCCTCCATCATCGACGGCATCCGCCTCTCCAAGGCCAAGCGGTTCCGCTACGCCAACCGCGACATGGACGACCTGGAGCAGCAGCTCAAGGAGGCGTCCGGGGCGCGGCGCCGGCTCATCGTCACCGACGGCGTGTTCTCCATGGACGGGTACGTCGCCCCGCTCCGCGAGATCTGCGACCTGGCCGACCGGTACGACGCCATGGTCATGGTCGACGACTCGCACGCCGTCGGCTTCGTGGGCCCCGGCGGCCGCGGCACGCCTGAACTGCACGACGTCATGGACCGCGTCGACATCATCACCGGCACGCTCGGCAAGGCGCTCGGCGGTGCCTCCGGCGGCTACGTAGCGGCCCGCGCCGAGATCGTCGCACTGCTGCGCCAGCGGTCCCGTCCGTACCTCTTCTCCAACTCCCTCGCCCCGGTCATCGCGGCGGCCTCGCTCAAGGTCATCGACCTGCTGGAGTCCGCCGGTGACCTGCGCGAGCGGCTGGCTGCCAACACCGCGCTCTTCCGTAACCGGATGACCGAGGAAGGCTTCGACATCCTGCCCGGCGACCACGCCATCGCCCCCGTGATGATCGGGGACGCGGCGAAGGCAGGCCGGATGGCGGAGCTGCTCCTGGAGCGCGGTGTGTATGTGATCGGGTTCTCCTACCCGGTCGTCCCGCAGGGCGCGGCGCGTATCCGCGTCCAGCTGTCGGCCGCGCACTCGACGGACGACGTGAACCGTGCGGTGGACGCGTTCCTCGAGGCGCGGGCCGCGCTCGGCGAGTAGTTCCACGAGCGGGGCGGTCCCAGGTCCCGTACACCCCTCGGGACCTGGGACAATGGATCACATGATCGATGCACGGCGGCTGCGTATTCTCCGTGCGGTGGCCGACCACCGCACCGTGACTGCGGCAGCCGCCGCGCTGTATCTGACGCCGTCCGCCGTCTCCCAGCAGCTCGCCGCCCTGGAACAGGAGACCGGCCACCGGCTGGTCGACCGCAGCGCCCGTGGCGCACGGCTCACACCGGCCGGCGAGATCCTGCTGACCCACACCAATGCGGTGCTGGCCCAGCTGGAACGGGCCGAGGCGGAGCTCGCCGCGTACGGGGCGGGAGACGCCGGTACGGTCACGGTCGCCGCGTTCGCCACCGGCATCGGGCTCGTGCTCGCCCCCGCCATCGCCGAACTGACGCTGACCGCGCCCGGCATCCGGGTCCGGGTACAGGACGCGGAAGGCGACGCGAGCGTGCCGATGGTGCTCGACCGGCAGGTCGATGTGGCGGTCGCCGTCGAATACCGGGGCGCGCCCGGCGAGGACGACCGGCGGCTGACCCGGGTGCCGCTGTACTCGGAGCCGTTCGACGCCGTGCTGCCGGTGGGGCACCGGCTGGCCGGCCAGGACCAGGTGGCGATCGCGGACCTGGAGAAGGACCCGTGGATCGGCCCGTACCCCGGCAACCCGTGCCACGACGTGGTCGTGCTCTCCTGCGAATTCGCCGGCTTCCAGCCGAGACTGGAGCACTCCTCGGACGACTTCCGCGCGGTGGTGGCACTCGCCGGAGCGGGGGCTGGGGTGGCACTGGTGCCGAGGTCGGCGCTGCGGGGGATGGAACTCGCGGGGGTGGTGGTACGCCCGGTGGAGGGCAGCGCACCGACCCGGCGGGTGTTCGCCGCGGTACGGCAGGGGGCGGAAGGGCATCCCCTGATCCATCCGGTGCTCGACGCGTTGCGGGGGGCGGCGGGGCGGGTGCTGTAGGCATCCTTCGGCCGGTCTGGCGCTTGAGGACGGAGCGCTTCCGTGGCGGGCCGGAGCCGGCCGGGCGGGACGATGCAAGCCCGTCCGGAGATCGAGGACTGAGGCCTCCGGCCGCCCACCGCACCCTCACCGCCTCCTGACGCGGCCACCGGACGCCCCCGGGATCACCACGCCCGCCACCGCAGCCACCAGCACCGCCCCCGCCAGCACCCCGTACCGCACCGGCTCCAGATACGGCACCGTCCCCGCCGCCGACACCGCGAACGCCGTCAGAGGGACCGCCGCCACCGCCGTGCCGATCGTCAGGCCCGCCACGGCCACCAGCCCCGTCTCCAGGAACAGCATCCGCGTCACCTGCCTGCGCCCCGCACCCACCAGCCGCAGCAGGCGGAATTCCCGTCGGCGGCCCACCGTGATCAGGGTCAGCGTGCTCACCACCGCCAGCAGCGCGAACCCGCCGATCACCCCGACCCCGATGACGATCAGCGCGTCGTCCTCCTCCGACGACGACGGCGCGATCCGTACGTCGTCCGCCGTCGCGGCCCGGACCTGCGCGCCGGCGTACGGGGCGACCGCGTGGCGTACCGACGCCGCAGCCGGCCCTTTCTCCGAGCGGACCAGGATCCGGGCATCGCGCGCCGCCGACACATGGCCGGTCAGCGCCTCGCGTGGCAGCATGAACTCGCCGAGCCCCAGGGCCCGTTCGTACACCGCCACCACCTGCAGCCGCGTCTGCGTACCGTCACCGAGCCGCAGCCGCACCCGGTCCCCGACGCCGACGCCGAGCTCGTCCGCCCGATCCCTGCCGACCGCGACCGTGGAGCGCCCCGTCAGGGCGGCCAGGTCACCCGATACGACGCCTGGATCGACCGTGCCGGACAGCTCGGCCGCCGTCACACCCAGCACCGGGTAGCGGTCCAGCTTCGGATCGCCCATCTCGTGGTGCGCGAGCATGACCGACGACCGCAGCACACCTGTCGCAGCCGCCACACCCGGCGCCTTGCGCACCGCGGCCGCCGCGTCCGCGGGCAGCCCCGCCGGAGCCGTCACCACCAGGTCCGCCCGCAGCGCGGTCGCCGACTGCCGGTCGGCGGCCCGTTCCAGCGTCGCCGCCGCCGTCAGCTGGACGCAGACGAACGCGACCACCAGCACGATCGGCGTGATCGCCGCGCCCAGCCGCCGGTGGTGCGCGGCGGCCGACTTCGCCGCCAGGAACCCGGAGACACCGCCCGCACGTCGCAGCGGCGCACCCAGCACCCGCGTCGACGCCCGTGCGATCCACGGCCCGAGCAGCGCCACCGCGACGACCAGCGATGTCGCCGCACCCGACGCGGCCACCGCGGCCGCCTGACCGCCCTGAGCCATGGCCGCGCCCGCCGAACCGACCCCGGCGACGGCCAGCAGCATGCCCGCACCGGTCCGCAGCCGGCCCGGCTCATCCGGCTCGGGGGCGCGCGCCGCACTCAGCGCGGCGGCGGGCCGCATCCCGGTGATCGACCGGGCGGCGAGCAGCGAGACCGGACGTGCGGCCCCGGCGACGACCACCGCGGCGGCCACGGCAGCCGCGAGCGGCAGCCACAGCGGCACGGGCAGCGGCAGCGGATCCGTCGTCAGCAGCGACCGCATCAGCAGCCCCAGCGGTACGGCCCCGACCCCGCCCAGCACCACCGCCGCACCGGCCACCCGACTCACCTCCCGGCCGACCGCCGACCTGAGCTGCCGCGGCGTCGCGCCGACCGCCCGCAGCAGCGCCAGCTCACCGGAGCGCTGGTGGACCGCCTGGGAGACGGTCGTGGAAAGAACGAGAAGCGCCACCATGAGGACCGTGCCCGCGATCGAGCCGAGCAGCGCCAGGAGAGCACCGCGCCCGCCCAGCGCGTCCAGGTGCTCGGCCTCTCCGCGTGCGGGGCCGGTGAGGACCCGGATGCCGCGCCCGGTGTCCGTACGGTTGGGCAACGCGTCGCCCAACGAGTCCCGCAACGCGTCCGAGGAGACGCCGTCCCGCGCGACGATCCCGACCGCGTCGACCGTGCCGGGGTGCCCGGCCAGCGCGGTCAGCCGCGCTTCGGTGAAGAAGACTGCGGGGGTGCCCTCGCCCCGGCTGCCCGCGTCTGCGACACCGCTGACGGTGTATGGGCGCGCGGCGCCGTCCACCTGGAGTTCCACAGCCGAGCCGACCTCGGCCCCGGCGGTTGCCAGCGCCCGGTCGACGACCACCTCGTCCGCACTCCGCGGCGCCCGGCCGGAGGTCAGCTCGTACGGGGTGAGCACCGCCGACGGCCAGGAACGGCCGACCGCACCGGCGCCACCACTCAGCGTCAGCGGCACCGAGTCGTCCGCGACCGCCTTCGCCACCCCGTCGGCCGCCGCGGCTTTCGCCACCACGGCCCGGTCAAGCCGGGCCCGTTCCGACAGATATGCCGTCACCGTCATCGGCTCACTGCCCCACGGCTTCGCCGTGTACGACACCTTCTGGTCGGCCGCCACCACCGCGTCCGCGCCCGCGTACCGCGCCACCGGGGGCCGCGCCAGCAGCAGCGAGCCGAGCACCAGCGCGAACGCGCCGATCAGCGCCGCCGTGGCCGCCGTCGTGGCGAACACCGCGGCCCAGGCCCGCCGGTGCGCTGTCAGCGAGCGCCTGGCCAGGAACGCCGACGCGCGCCGCCACCCGGACCGCGCCCGCACGGTCTCCGCCTTCCGGATCCTCGTGCTCATCGCAGCCGCCCGCCGTCCATCGTCAGTACGGTGTCCGCCCAGCTCGCCGCCACCGGATCATGGGTGACCATGACGACCGTACGGCCGTCGATCCGGACCGCGTCCCGCAGCAGACCGAGGACCAGCGCCGCCGACTCCGGGTCCAGGGACGCCGTCGGCTCGTCCGCGAAGATCACCGCGGGTTCGGTCACCAGCGCCCGGGCCACCGCGACCCGCTGCTGCTGGCCGCCCGAGAGCGTGGTCGGACTCTCCGCCCCGCGCCCCGAAAGACCCACGCGGGCCAGCAGATCCTGCCCACGGCCCAGCACCCCGGCGTCGCCCGGATCCGCTCCGGCGAGCACCAGCGGCAGCACGACGTTCTCCTCGATGGACAGCGACGGCACCAGGTTCAGTGCGTGCGACTGGAAGACGAAGCCCACCCGGTCCCGGCGGAGCCGGGTCAGTGCCGCCTCGCTCAGCGACCCCAGGTCGGTGCCACCGATCCGTACCGTTCCCGAGGTGGGACGGTCCAGCCCCGCCGCGCACTGCAGGAATGTGCTCTTGCCGGACCCGGAA
Source organism: Streptomyces sp. NPDC051020 (assembly GCF_040683105.1). Lineage (NCBI taxonomy): Bacteria > Bacillati > Actinomycetota > Actinomycetes > Kitasatosporales > Streptomycetaceae > Streptomyces > Streptomyces sp. NPDC051020. Next base: position 18,393 of record NZ_JBFBCG010000052.1, read on the forward strand.
GGGCCGACCACCGCGGTGAAGCTCCCGGCCGGAACCGCGCAGCTCACCGCGTCGAGCGCCATCATCTCCCGAGCGCGGCCGCGCCGCCCATAGCGCCGGCTCACCGACTCCAGGCTCAGCGCGGTCGCCCGCACTGCCGTGACCGTGTCCACCGTTGGTTACCTCCGCTGTTGTTGACATACCGCCTGACCTGCATAAACGTTAGGAGCGAGCGGGGTTGCGGGGGAGAGAGCGTGCTCCCGGAACGGGGGTACAGCCAGCTCCACCATGAGCCGGGGACGGGCCCCACTCCGCAGTCGGGAGGGCCCCCGTAACGTGACCTGACATGAGCACCGATCCCGCCCCGCTGACAGTCGCCATCCGGCGTTCGTGGGATGCCTCGCGCTATCTGTTCATCGGCGTTCCGGTGGCACTGCTCGCCTACATGGGTGCGTTCCTGGTGGTCGCCGTCCTGATGTTCGCCGCCGTGATCATCGGGCTGCCCGCCCTGCCGGAGGCCGCCACACTGCTGCGGCGCTTCGCGGACTTCGAGCGCCGCCGGTCCGCCGCGCGGCTCGGGGTGCCGTTCCGCCCGGCGCAGTATCTTCCGCTGGACGGCGGGGAACTGTCCGAGCGGGTCCGCCGAGTCCTCACCGACCCCGCGACCTGGCGCGACGCGCTCTGGCTGCCGGTCCAGGCGCTCCTCGGCAACGGACTCGCCTATCTCACCATGATCCTGTGGCCGATCGGTCTCTTCGTGGACGGGGCCGCACTGACCGTCGTCCACGCCCTGGACCGGCGCACCGCCGACGAGTACGGCACACCGCTTCCCGAGCGGCAGGGCTGGGTACTGCGCTGGCACCCCGTGCTCGCGGACCTGGCGGCGAGCTGGTCCCGTTCGCTGCTGACCTCGTCGCACTCCGCCGAGCTCGGCGACCGGATCGCGCAGCTGACGGAGAGCCGGGCCGGTGCCGTCGAGGCGCACGGCGCCGAACTGCGCCGCATCGAAAGGGATCTGCACGACGGAGCCCAGGCCAGGATCGTCGCCCTGTCGATGCGCATCGGGCTCGCCAAGCAGCTCCTCGACCGCGACCCGACCGCCGCGCGCATCCGCCTTGACGAGGCCCAGGACGGCGCGGAGGCGGCCCTCGCGGAGCTGCGGCACGTGGTCCGCGGCATCCATCCGCCCGTGCTGACGGACCGTGGACTGGCCGGTGCGGTACGGGCGCTGGCCGCCGATGTCGCCGTACCCGTCACCGCGGACCTCGACGGTGTCGAGGACGGGCGGCGGCTCCCGGCCGCCATCGAGGCGGCCGCGTACTTCGTGGTCGCCGAGGCGCTCACCAACATCAGCAAGCACAGCGGCGCGACGGCCGCCACGGTCCGGATCGGCCGGGGCCCCGACACCTTGCGCGTGGTCATCGGGGACGATGGACACGGCGGCGCGGACGAACGCGCCGGCAGCGGCCTGGTGGGGATCAGGCGGCGGGTCGCCGCACTGGACGGCACCACCCGCATCAGCAGCCCCACCGGAGGGCCGACGGACATCGAAGTGGAGCTGCCGTGCGGATCGTGATCGCCGAGGACAACGCCTTGCTGCGGGAGGGCCTGATCCTGCTGCTCACCAGTTCGGGCCACGAGGTGGTGGCCGACGCGGCCACCGGGCCCGAGATCCTTCCCGCCCTGCTGAAGCACCGGCCGGACGCCGCCGTCCTCGACGTACGGCTGCCGCCGACGTTCCGGGACGAGGGCCTGCGCGCCGCCATCGCAGCCCGCGCGGAGCTGCCCGAGCTGCCGATCCTCGTCCTGTCCCAGTACGTCGAGGAGACCTACGCCGCCGAGCTGCTTGCCCAGGGCGCCCAGGGCATCGGCTACCTCCTCAAGGACCGGGTCGGCCGGGTCGACCAGTTCCTGGAGGCCCTCGACCGGGTGGCGGCAGGCGGCACGGCCCTCGACCCGGAGGTCGTGACCCAGTTGCTGACCCGCAGGTCGTCCGCCGAGCCGCTGCAGAGCCTCACCCCGCGCGAACGCGAGGTGCTGGAACTGATGGCCCAGGGCAAGGCGAACGGCACCATCGCCGCCGAACTCGTCGTCACGGAGAGGGCGGTGAGCAAGCACATCGGCTCGATCTTCGCCAAGCTCGGTCTGGAGCCGGACGACGGCGCGGTGCACCGGCGGGTGCTCGCCGTACTCGCGTACCTGGAGGGCCGGGCGAACCGCTGAACACCCCGCCCGGCCGCCCGGCCCGACGGGTCCGGACCGGCTCAGCGAACGCCTGGACGTCCACGCCCTGGAGCTCGCGGAACTGCGCGTCGAGGCCGACCAGTTCCAGGCCGCGGCCACCGCCGCCCGCTGTACGTACATGACCGCCCTCGACCGGTGGATCAAGGCACCGCTCGGGCCCGACGGGGGGAGCCCGCTCGGATGGAGCGAACCCGCCTGGTGCTGTGGCGACTTGTCTGCCCTGCTGTTCGTGCAAACCCTCACAGAGTGCCCTGTCAGGGGGTTGGGACCGTACTCAGCGGAATACGGAACGACGCACTCCGGGCTGACAGTGCACCCTATGCCGCTAACGATCATGGTGCGGAAATGGTCAATGGTTGGCCGAAAGTGGCGCCGCTATTGATCAAAGATTGATCAGAATTATATCTTCTCGATCATCTCGTTACGCCAACTCCAAAGAGTGCACATGAGATTTGCAGATCTGGCTGCCCTGCGTGAGCCCAGCCGTCGCATAGGCACCGTTGTGCTCGGTGCCGTCGCCGTGCTCGGCGTTATCGCCGCGCCCGCCCAGGCGTCGAGCTGGTCCAGCTCTCTGACGGGCGCTGGTCCGGGCTTCGAGTCCCGTCGCTGGGCCGACAGCGGCGGGACCACCAACATCAAGTTCACCGGCTGCAGTGATGACTACAGCAACAAGGGCGTCAACGTCCTCCTCCGTAAGGACACTCTCGGGCCGGACCCGTACTACGTGAACGCTTACTTCACCAACTGTTTCGCCAGCAGCACGTCAACCTCTTCCGGTACGTGGGCCGACCACGGCTCCGGCAACTACTACTTTGCCGTTAACGATGCCCTTGTGGGCGTGCACGTCTGGGTCAAGTCGCTGACCGTTACGTACTAAGCGCCTTCCCTCTCCCCCGGGGCGCGCCCGCATAGCCTGTGCGCACCCGGGGGAGAGCCCTTTTTCTGCTCCGAGGGACCCTCATGCCCCTGCACTACCAGTCCTGCACCTTCCGTTACGGCCGAAGGTCACGTCCGGTCCTCGACCGGCTGGACCTGGCGTTCTCACCCGGCCACACCGTCCTTCTCGGCCCCAATGGCGCGGGCAAGAGCACCCTGCTCTCCCTCGGTGCCAGCGCCTCGATTTCGCATTCGGGACGCATCCAGTACGGGGAACTTGATCCGGCCAACCGCACACACACGCGGGCCTACCGAAGCAAGGTTTCCTGGCTGCCGCAGCATCCCGGGTTCCTTCCCGGGATGACGTGCAGAGAGCATGTGGCCTATGTGGGCTGGCTCAAGGGCATGCGGGAACGTGACGCCTGGCACGCCGCGACGGAGGCGATCGAACGAGTCGGTCTCACCGAAAAGATCAACAGCAAAATCAAGACACTGTCCGGTGGCCAGCAGCAGCGGATCGCTCTTGCACAGGCGCTCGTCCATGATGCCGAACTACTGCTTCTTGACGAGCCAACCGTCGGGCTCGACCCGCATCAGCGGCGCCGGTTCCTCGACTTGCTGATTTCGCTGCGCGGCAAGGTCCATGTGATCGTCTCCACTCACGACATCGGCGACCTCGACGAGGCGTTCGACGAGGTTGTGGTCCTTGAATCGGGGAAACCGAGGTTCAGGGGTACGGTTAAGGATTTCGTCGGCCACGCTGCCCCGGACTGTGCGCCGGGCCGACGCCTGGAGAGCGCCTACGCGTCGCTCCTGGAGGCGGCCGAATGATTACCTGGGCAAATCTCCGTGCCTCGGCCGCACCGTGGCTGGTGCTTCCCATCTTGTTGTACGCAGGTCTGTACATCGACGACGCCACTTTCACCGCACCATCGAGGTACGGGGTTGAGTCCGGTGAACTGGCCGCCCACGCCATCGCGGTCATCGCCCCGGCAGTGGCCGCAGCTGCCGCGTGGGAGGCGGGCCGCCACCGCCTGCTGGGCGCTTTGAGCACCACCGGCCAACGCAGTGCGGTACGGCAGCTCTTGCGGGCTGTCACCCCGGTCCTGATTCTGCTGCTCGTCCTCGTCACCGGGGCGCTCGTGATGGCCTACCAGGCGGTAGGCGTGTTGCCCGAGGGGGCCGGGTGGCTCGCTGTAACGCACCTGATCGTGCTTTCCCTCGGTTGGCTGATCATCGGCTGGTGCCTCGGACTCATCATGCCCAGGAGTATCGCGGCACCCGCTGCCGGAATCGGCAGCTGGGCGTGGCTCTCCATGCCGCACGCGACGTCCAACCCCTGGGTGCGTCACCTGGGTGGCTTCATCGACGGGCAGTCGACCGTCACCGATGTGCTCACCCCGGCTGTTTATCTAGTGCCGTGGGGTGTTGTTACTGGCCTGGCCCTCGCGTTCTGGGTTCTGGCCCGGATGCGCCAACGCGCCTGGGCGGTGGCTGTTGCCATTGCCGTGGCGGCAGTCACCTTCACCGCCGGCCGCGCTTTGGTGATCGACTGGGGCTACCGGAACCCCACAAGCCCCCGCAGCGTCGTTATGGCCTGTACCGGTCAAGCGCCGAGGGTGTGTGTACCGCCGGAGTACGAGCCTTACGCCCAACAGTTGCGGGAAGACGCCCTGGCGCCGATCAAACGGCTGAAGGATGCTGAAATAACTGTCCCGGAAGAGCTGCGCGTCACCTCCGCGAAGGTTCCGCTCAAGCCGGGCACGTGGCCGTTGAACTGGTCGCTGCCTCCGCGCGGCGGTGGCCAAGACCCCGCCCAGTACGCTGCAGACCTGGCGGAATCGGCAGTAACCGGGACAGCCGCGCTCGCCGGTGTGGACGACTGCCGACAGCCGGGCTCGCCCGCCGCCGCCTGGGCTGCCCTGGTGGTCGGATTGGACGAAAAGGGTGTACAGGCAGCGCTGCCCCCTACGGAATGGGCGGCACTCCAAAAGATCCGCCAGCTTCCCGCCGAAGAGCAGGCCGACTGGTTCACCAAGACAGCCGCGAGCCAAAAGCACTGCAGCAAGGCCCTCTCATGAACCGCTATGCGATCACTGTGCGCCACTGGTGGGCCGCCCCCGTGGCGCTCGCCCTGCTCGTCGTGGTCTGCTGGACGGTGGGGGCAAGCGAAGTCCCTGTCCCCAGCCTGGCCAGCGGCATGGGAAGCGCCCAACTCGCCTACTTCACTCCCGTCCTGATCGTCATCGCCGTCATGTACTGCCTGGAACGGCAGCTACATGAAGCCGAGACCACAGCGGTCCTACCCGTCCGCCGGTTCGATCAGGGCGCCGTCATTCTCACTGCGGCCCTCGCGCACGCGGCCGGACTGGTGGTGGGGATGGACATCGCCCGCAACGTCACTCTCCTTCTCGCACTCGCGCTCCTCACACGCCGCCTCGCCAACGAAGCCACGGCAGCAGGAGCCGGGTTGATGTTCCTCATCATCAACCTCATCCTCGGCCGCGCCTACAACCCCGATGGCTACACAACCCACACCTGGTGGGCCGTTGCCCTCTACTCTTCCGACAGCATGACTGCGTGGCTGGTTGCGGTTGCCCTGTTCGTACTCGCACTCCTGCTGGCATTCTCGCGGACGTCAGCTTCTCGCTGATGTCTCCACCATGTGGAATGCGCGGAAGGTGGCCACTGGCAACGTTCCCGCGAGGCGGGAAACCCGTAGTTCACGCGGGCTGGAGCAGGTCCCAGCGGTTGCCGTACAGGTCCTCGAAGACCACGACCGAGCCGTACGGTTCGTGGCGTGGCTCCTCCAGGAACCGCACTCCGGCCGCCAGCATCCGTGCGTGGTCGGCCGCGAAGTCCTCGGTGTGCAGGAAGAAGCCGACCCGGCCGCCGGTCTGCGCGCCGACGGAGGCCCTCTGGCCCTCGTCCTTGGCGCGGGCCAGCAGCAGCCCCGTACCCGCCGCGGCGCCGCGCGGGCGGACGACGACCCAGCGGGATCCGTCCCCGCGGTCGGTGTCCTCGACGAGTTCGAAGCCCAGGGCGTCCGTGTAGAAGGAGAGGGCCTCGTCGTAGTCGCGGACGACCAGGGTGACCAGGGCGATGTGGGACATGGCGGTTCCTCGGGGGTGCGGAGCTGGGTCAACGGGCTAGTTATACGTAACACTATCGAGGATGCCGCCCCTGCCGGGACAATGCCCCGTATGCACCTGAGTGACGTCGGTGAACTGTCGGCCCGCGCCCGCCGGCTCGCCACCCCCGGCCATCGCCGCATACTCGGCATCGCGGGGCCACCCGGAGCCGGGAAGTCCACCCTCGCCGCCCAACTCGTCGACGCGCTGGCCGGGTTCGCCGTCCTCGTCCCGATGGACGGCTTCCACCTGGCCCGCGCCGAGCTGGACCGGCTGGGCCGCGCCGACCGCAAGGGCGCCCCCGACACGTTCGACGCCGCCGGGTACGCAGCCCTGCTCCGACGCCTGCGCACGCCCGGGGAGGAGGGGCCCGTCTACGCTCCGGCCTTCGACCGTACCCTGGAGGAGCCGATCGCCGGGGCCGTCCCCGTACCACCGCACATCCCGCTCGTCGTCACCGAAGGCAATTACCTGCTCCACGACGACGGCCCCTGGGCGCCGGTGCGCGGGCTGCTCGACGAGGTCTGGTTCCTGGACCTCGACCCGGACGTACGGGTGCGCAGGCTCGTCGACCGCCATGTGCGGTTCGGCAAGCCCCGGCCGTACGCGGAGCGCTGGGTGGCCGGGTCCGACGAAACCAATGCCCGGCTCGTCGACCGTGGCCGGGACCGCGCCGACCTCGTCGTACGGCTGCGCCCAGCGTCCTGACCCCCCACTCGCGGCGACTGCCGCCGCCGGGCAGGATGCTGTATGCCATATCGCATCGCCAGGAGGTCCGCATGTCCAGCGAGAACCAGCCCGTGCCGTTCACCGCCGACGACTACCGGGCGAGGATGGAGCGGGCCGCCGAGTCCGCCGCCGAGGCGGGGCTTGCGGGTGTCCTCGTCGCACCGGGCCCGGACCTCGTCCACCTCACCGGCTACCACCCCGTGAACACCGAACGCCTCACCCTCCTCGTCCTCAGGGCGGGCCAGGACCCGGTCCTCGTCGTTCCCACTCTGGAGGCACCGGACGCCGAGGAGGCCGTCGGCTCCCCGGCGCTGACCCTGCGCGACTGGACCGACGGCAAGGACCCGTACGCCGTGACCGCCCCGCTGCTCGACGCGGCCGGCCGGTTCGGAGTCAGCGACAACGCCTGGGCGATGCACCTGCTCGGGCTGCAGAATTTCCTTCCCGGCACGTCGTACGTCTCCCTCACCGAAGCCCTGCCGATGCTGCGGGCGGTCAAGGACGCTGCCGAGCTGGAGCGGCTCGCGGCAGCGGGGGCCGCAGCCGACGCCACGTACGAGGACATCCTGAAGGTCCGCTTCGCCGGCCGCAAGGAGACCGACGTCGCCGCCGATCTCGCCGCGCTGCTCAAGCAGTTCGGGCACTCGCAGGTCGACTTCACCGTCGTCGGCTCCGGGCCCAACGGCGCCAACCCACACCACGAGGCGGGCGACCGCACCATCGAGCGCGGCGACATGGTGGTGCTGGACTTCGGCGGCCTCAAGCACGGCTACGGCTCCGACACCTCGCGCACGGTCCATGTCGGCGAACCCAGCACCGAGGAGCAGCGGGTGCACGACATCGTGCGGGAGGCGCAGGAGGCCGGCTGCCGCGCGGTCCGGCCCGGGGTCGCCTGCCAGGAGATCGAACGGGCGGCCCGCGCCGTCATCACCGAGTTCGGCTACGGCGAGCGCTTCATCCACCGCACCGGCCACGGCATCGGCGTCACCACCCATGAGCCCCCGTACATGATCGAGGGCGAGGAGCAGCCGCTGGTGCCCGGGATGTGCTTCTCCGTGGAGCCCGGCATCTATCTGCCGGGCCGGTTCGGCGTCCGTATCGAGGACATCGTGACCGTCACGGAGGACGGCGGGCGTCGGCTCAACACCACCGCGCGCGAGCTGGCGATCGTCGAATAGCCGGGCCGGGAAGAGCGTTCAGCTCCGTTATGTTTTTTTGCGGTCCTGCAACGGGACCGCCGACCTCCGGGCCCGGCATGACTGTTGCCCCCTGTCGAAGGCATGACCTGGGGGTGTCACCGGGCCCGGGAGGTTGGAGACGCTGATGAGAGGTCCGGCCACCGTTTGGTCCGGTGCAATGCCGGGCAGTTTCGCGGGCGACACGTCTGCATGACGTGGATGCGCGTACGACACCACTGCCGAGGCCGGCACCGCCAACTCCCTTTGGGAAGGGCGCGATGTTCGAAACCGATGACGTGAACGCCTTCCTCTGCCTGGACGTTGGCGAGACCGCCCATCACGGCCTCAGCTGAGCCGGACTCGGCCGTGTATGCCTGAAAGTGGTTCGCGAGGCGGTTCAGGGGCGCGACGCCGGCGTGGGGCCGATCGATTCGAGTGGGGGATTGCGATCGAGGGGTCGGTTGATTTAGTTCTCCTTGATCAGGGGGTCAATCATCTTGTGCAGTTTGTTGTCGTCGATTGAACTGAGCGCCCTGGCTGCTATCTTTCCATTTCGGTCCAGAATGACAGTGAATGGAAGGGACTGAGGGTTCAGTGTGCCCTTGGGGAATCCTGACAGGAGCAGTTTTCCAACCGGGTCGTACAGGCTCGGGTATGCCATATCGAAGTCGTCTTCAAAGGCCTTGGACAGACTCTTGTTGCCGTCACGGGCGTTGATGCCAACGAATTCGACACCCTTGGTCTTCATTTCCTTGGCGACCTTGTTGAAGTATGGTGCTTCGGCCCGGCAGGGTGGGCACCACGAACCCCAGGCATTGATCACGACGACCTTGCCTTGGAAGTCGGCGACGTCGAGGTGCCTGCCTTGAAGGGTCTCGCCCTTGATCAGGCCGACAGGCTTCCTCTCTCCCTTGGCAACCGTTGAGATGCCGTCCGTGCTCGTTACGTAATTCGTCTGACCACCGCCTCCGGACTTGCCGCTGCCACAGGCGGACAGAGCCGGCGAGCCAAGAGTGACGATTGCGGTCAGTGCGACGGCACGGGAGACGGGCCTGAGAATCATGTGAAGAGCTTCCCATGAGCCGTAAAGAAGAAGTCCTCTCAGGTCGGGGCTCCCGGCTCCCGGCTCCCGTCTCGCGGTCGGTACGTCGTACGGCAGCGGTCGGCACCCTCCGACGGTGCAGATGAGGGTGCCACCCGCTTCCGCGGCCCTTCAGTCGTCGGCGAGCACCACGCACGACTCGGGCGGCAGATGCAGCAGCCCGTCCGTGCCCGGCGTCTCCACCGGCTCCCAGGCGGCCAGCACCCTGCCCCCGCTGTTCCGGTTCCGCCCGACGCCGAGCGGGATCGTGGCCGGCTTCTCGTCGAGGTTGACCGCGATCCGCAGATCGCCCCTGCGACAGGCCAGCCAGCGCGCCTGCTCGTCGAAGGCCGTCTTCACCGATGCCAGATCCGGGTCGGACAGGTCGGGCAGGGTACGGCGCAGTGCGATCAGTTCGCGGTACCAGGCCTGGATGCGGGCGTGCGGTTCGCGTTCCGGTTCGGTCCAGTCCAGACAGGAGCGGTCGCGAGTGGCCGGGTCCTGCGGGTCCGGGATGTCGTCCGCCGCCCAGCCGTGCGCCGCGAACTCCCGGCGCCTGCCGCTGCGTACTGCTTCGGCGAGCGCCGGGTCGGTGTGGTCGGTGAAGAACTGCCAGGGGGTACGGGCGCCCCACTCCTCGCCCATGAACAGCATCGGGGTGAACGGTCCGGTCAGCACGAGCGCCGCCGCGCAGGCCAGCAGCCCGGGGGAGAGGGAGGCGGAGAGCCGGTCGCCGAGTGCCCGGTTGCCGATCTGGTCATGGGTCTGCGCATAGCCGACGAAGCGGGTGGCCGCGGTGCGGGCGATGTCGACGGGGCGGCCGTGGGTGCGCCCGCGGAAGCCGGAGTACGTGCCGTTGTGGAAGAAGGCGCTGGTCACGGTCTTGGCGAGGGCGGTCAGTGGGGCGGCGGCGAAATCGGCGTAGTAGCCCTGGGACTCGCCGGTCAGCGCCGTGTGCAGAGCGTGGTGGAAGTCGTCGTTCCACTGGGCGTGCAGCCCGATGCCGCCCGCCGCGCGCGGCGTGGTCGTACGCGGGTCGCAGAGGTCCGACTCGGCGATCAGCGGCAGCGGACGGCCGAGCTCCGCGGCGAGCGCGTCGACCGCCGCGGACAGCTCCTCCAGGAAGGTCAGCGCCCGGGTGTCGGCGAGGGCGTGGACTGCGTCGAGCCGCAGTCCGTCGAGCCGGTAGTCGCGCAGCCAGGCGAGCGCGCTGCCCAGCAGATACGCGCGGACCTCGTCCGATCCCGCCGCGTCGAGGTTGACCGCGGCGCCCCACGGCGTGTGGTGGGTCTCGGTGAAGTACGGGCCGAAGGCGGGCAGGTGATTGCCGGACGGTCCCAGGTGGTTGTGGACCACGTCGAGGACCACCGCAAGACCGAGCCCGTGCGCCGTGTCGACAAAGCGCTTCAGTCCCTCGGGGCCGCCGTACGGTTCGTGCACGGCCCACAGCGACACCCCTTCGTACCCCCACCCGTGCCTGCCGGGGAATGGGCAGACGGGCATCAGCGACACATGGGTGACGCCCAGCTCGGCGAGGTGCGGCAGCCGCGCCGCGGCGGCTTCGAAGGTGCCCTCCTCGGTGTACGTGCCGACATGCAGCTCGTACAGGACGGCGCCCGGCAGCCCCCTGCCCGCCCACTCGGTGCGCCAGGCGTACGCCTCCTGGTCGACGACGGCGCTCTCGCCGTCCGGGCCGTCCGGCTGGCGGCGCGAGCGCGGATCGGGCAGCACGGGGCCGTCGTCGAGGACGAAGCCGTACCGGTCCCCGTCCACGGCCTCCGCCTCGGCCGTCCACCAGCCCGTCCGTGCCGGGTCGCGTTCCATCGGCCGCAGTTCGCCCGCCAGCCGCAGGCCGACCGAATCCGCCTCCGGTGCCCATACCTCGAACAGCATGCGTCGCTCCTCGTCTCCTCGTTCCGGCCCCATGGTCGGCAGAAGTCGGGATCACCGGCCCACGACACTGGATCGAGCCCGTTACTGGCGATTAAGGTCTGGTTCTGATCATTGCCCTGCCAGGTTCTGCTCATTCGTACGGCTGATGGAGGCCGAGATGACCGTGCCGACGTTCCCGCCGGGATTCCTCTGGGGAGCCTCCGCCTCCGCCTTCCAGACCGAAGGAGCAGCCGACACCGACGGCAAGGGCCCCTCCGGCTGGGACGCCTTCGCCGCCCAGCCGGGACGGATCAAGGACGGCACCGACACCACCCGCGGCACCGGCTTCCACGAGCACTACCGCGAGGACGTCGCCCTGCTGGCCGGCCTAGGCGCCGACGCCTTCCGGTTCTCCGTCAGCTGGCCGCGCGTGGTGCCGGACGGCAGCGGACCCGTCAACCCGGCCGGGCTCGACTTCTACGACCGGCTCGTCGACGAGCTCTGCGCCCACGGCATCACCCCGGCCCCCACCCTCTACCACTGGGACACCCCGCTGCCGCTCGACGAGGCGGGCGGCTGGCTCAACCGGGACACCGCCTACCGCTTCGCCGAATACGCGGGCATCGTCGCCGAACGGCTCGCCGACCGCGTACCCATGTGGATCACCATCAACGAACCCGCCGAAGTCACCATGCTCGGCTACGCACTCGGCGAGCACGCCCCCGGCCGCACCCTCCTCTTCGACGCCCTGCCCGCCGCCCACCACCAGCTCCTCGCCCACGGGCTCGGCGTCCGCGCGCTCCGGGGCGCGGGCGCCACCAACATCGGCATCGCCGTCTCGCACACCCCCGTCTGGACCGCGGGCGACTCCGAAGAGGACCGTCTCGGCGCCGATTTGTACGACACGATCACCAACTGGATGTTCGCCGATCCGATCCTCGCCGGGCGCTACCCCGACGCGAACATCGCCGCGCTGATGCCGGGACCCGTCGAGGACGACCTCCGGACGATCTCCACCCCACTCGACTGGTACGGGGTCAACTACTACAACCCCACCCTCGTCGGGGCCCCCAGGGCGGAGGCCCTCGACACCTTCTCCGGCTTCGAGATGCCCGCCGAACTCCCCTTCGGCATCCGCGAGATCGAGGGGTACGAGACGACCGACTTCGGCTGGCCCGTCGTCCCCGACGGACTGCGCGAGACCCTCGTCCAGCTGCGTGACCGCTACGGCGACAGGCTTCCGCCGCTCTACATCACCGAGAACGGCTGCGCCGTCGACGAGGCCGTCACCGACACCCGCCGGATCGCCTTCCTCGAGGGCCACCTGGGCGCGCTGCGCACGGCGATCGACCAAGGCGTCGATGTCCGTGGGTACTTCACCTGGTCGCTGACCGACAACGTCGAGTGGATCGAGGGCGCCAGCAAGCGCTTCGGACTCGTCCACATCGACTACGAGACGCTGCGCCGGACGCCCAAGGAGTCCTACGCCTGGTACCGCGACGTCATCCGCAGCCAGAAGGCGGCCGGCACCGCGGAGTCAGCCGACTGACCGGATCAGCCGACCGATCGGATCCGCCACACCAGCACCCCACCCACCACCGTCACCGCGGTGGACGCCAGATACAGCCCCGCATAGCCCCCCGCGTACGCCACGATCGGCGCGGCCAGCGCCGGACCGAGCACCTGCGGCGCGGAGTTGGCGATGTTGATGACCCCCAGGTCCTTCGCCCGGTCCTCGGCCGCCGGCAGGACCTGGGTGATCAGCGCCTGGTCGACCGCCACATAGATCCCGTAGCCCAGCCCGAGCAGCACGGCCGCGCCCATCGCCACCGGCCAGGTGTGCCAGAACGTCAGCAGCAGCGACCCGGCTGCCATCACCATCGAACACGCGCTGACCATCATTTTCCGCTTGCCCAGCCGGTCCGAGACGATCCCGCCCGCCACCGCCGTCACCACCACACCACCGGTGTACAACAGCGTCAGGTACAGCACACCCAGGTCCGGATCCGGGTAGTGCACCGCGTCCTTCAGGAAATACAGCAGATAGAGCGTGCCGATCGCATTGCCCAGCTGGACCAGGAACCGGGTCAGCCACGCCCAGCCGAAGTCCGGATGCAGCCGCGGACTCACCCAGAAGTCCTTCAGCCGTACCGCGGCCATCGGCGCTCCCGACGGATCCGGATCGCGGGTCAGCAGGACGAACGGAAGCGGGCACAGCACCACCAGCCCCGCCAGCAGCAGGTATCCGCCACCGATCCCGGTCACCACCACCGACACCAGGAGCACCCCGAGAACGAGCCCCAGCGTCTGCGGTATCCCGATGTACCCCGACACCGCCGCCCGCTGCCGCACCGGCACCTGGTCCGGCACCACCGCGTTCGTGCCCGCCAGCATCGCGTTCAGCCCCAGCTGCGCCAGACACCAGCCGAGCGCCACCCCGACGACCGTCGTCTGCGCCGCCGTCACCACCAGACCGGCCGCGCCGACCAGCGCACCACCCACGATCCACGGGCGGCGGCGGCCGAACCTGCCGCCCGTCCGGTCCGACAGCGCACCCGCGAGCGGGTTGGCGACCACGGCGACCAGCGCCCCGACGCCGGTCGCCCAGCCGAGCGCGACCTCTTTGCCGGACGAGGTCAGATCGTCGATCTGCTCGGCGAGCAGCACCTGGATCGGGGTGAGGAAGGCCATGTACAGACCCAGGTTGGCCAGCACCAGACCGCCGATCCAGCCGCCGCCCACCCGGGACCGCGGTTCCGTGCGGGTGTCCTCCACGGTCATCGGCCGCTCGCCATCAGCTCGGTGGTACCCGCAGGGCCTTTCCTTCGGATCAGGCCGGGGGGTGCCCGGATCTTACGAACGGCCCCCTCAATGATCAATACTTCGCGCCATGGTTGCTTCATGGTGGTCCCAGGCCCAGCTGGGGATCTTTGTGCACTGGACACCCGCGTCCGTACCGGGCTGGGCCCCGCCCTACGTCCCCGCCGACGAGCTGCCCCTCGCCGGCCGTCGGACGCCGCTCGGCTGGACCTCGTACGCCGAGTGGTACGAGAACGCGCTCCGCTTCCCCGGCAGCCCCGTCTCCGCCCACCACCGGGCGACTTACGGCACCCGGCCGTACACCGACTTCGGCAACGACTTCAACGACGGCCTGGACGGCTGGGACCCGGCGGCCTGGGCCCGCAGCTTCCGCGCTGCCGGCGCCCGCTACGCCGTCCTCGTCACCAAGCACCACGACGGGTTCTGCCTCTGGCCCTCCGAGGTCCGCAACCCGCACCGAACCGGCTGGCACACCACCCGCGACGTGGTCGGCGAGTTCGCCGAAGCGGTCCGCGCCGAAGGGCTGCGGTTCGGGGTCTACTACTCCGGCGGGCTCGACTGGACCTTCGACGACCGGCCCATCGGCACCGGCGCGGACACCGTCTGCGCCGTGCCGCGCGGCGACTACCTCGCGTACGCCGACGCCCAGATGCGCGAACTGATACGCCGCTACCGGCCCGACATCCTGTGGAACGACATCGCCTGGCCCGGCTCGCGCACCGACGTCCAGCGGCTCATCGAGTACTTCCGCTTCACCGTCCCGCACGGCGTCGTCAACGACCGGCTGTTTCCCTGTGCGCCGATGTGGCGCGGCCTCCACCTGCCGGGCGCCAAGGCCCTGTACGACCGGTGGGAGCGCCGCACGATCGCGCAGGGCGAGGGGTTCGTGCCGCGCAAGCCCCCGTACTACGACTTCCGCACCCCCGAGTTCGCCCGTTACACCGGCCCGGACCCGTACGAGATCACCCGGGGCATCGACCACAGCTTCGGCTACAACCGGAACTCCCCGCCCGACGCCTTCCTCAGCCGCCCCGCGCTGACCTCACTGGTCACACAGACCGCGGCCGCGGGCGGGAATCTGCTGCTCAATGTGGGGCCGCGCGGCGAGGATGCGACCATCCCCGCCGAGCAGCAGCTCCGCCTGGACTGGCTGGCGGAGCTCACCCCGAACCTCACACCAGATGGATGCGTTCCTGACTGACCGGATGGCCCGCCCGGGCGAACGCGGCCGCCATCGGCGCATTGCCCTGATCGGTGGCGCCCGCGATGAACTCGGCGCCCTCGGCGGCCAGGAAGTGCGTGCACTCGACGAGCAGGTCGTACCCGTAGCCGTGGCCCCGCTGCTCGGGTACGACCCCGATGAAGCCGATGCACGGCCCGCCCGGGTTGCGGGCGGGCACATGGAGTCCGGCCACCTCGCCCTCGGGCGTGTACGCCAGCTGCCACCAGGAGCGCGGCGAGGGGCACCAGTGGAAGAAGTCGAGCTCTTCCTGAGCCGCCTGCTCCAGTCCGCCGGGTCCCTCGATGGCCCGGCGGGCGTGCGCGTCCAGCGTGACGGAGTGGACCCGGCGCAGCACGTCGAGGATCACCGCGTCGTCCGGCTCCGGCCGGAAGGTGAGCCGGCCGGGCCGCTCGGGCAGCCCGCACTCCGGCGTCCAGTGGTACCGGTACCGCTCGACCAGCGGCGTCATCCCGGCCGCGCGGGCGGCGGCGATCCTGGCCTCGGCGGCGGCCGCGACATCGGGCCGGTCCCGCCAGCCGGCGGGCAGGATCAGCTCGTACTCGGCGTACAGCGGTGACTGCCGCAGCAGTTCGGTGCCCGCCTGGTCCTCGCCGTCGGCGAAGTCGAACCAGTTGAGCGTGACGGGTGCGGTGTCCTCGGGCCCCGACCACCAGGCGGCCCTGGCCACCACGACACCGCCGCGCTCGGCGATCCAGGTCCACTCGGGGCGGTACTCACCACCCTCGCGCACGGTGGCATAGCTGTGCCCGAAGGCGGCGCGGCCGACGAGACCGTGGTCGGGCAAGGTGCGGAAAAGCTGTGCGTCGCTCTCGGTGAGCGCGCGGATGACCAGATCGGTCATGGAAGAGTCCTCCGGAAGAAGCGATGCGCTCCCGGTCAGACCGAAACCGAAACCGCCCGGCGAACGGGACGGGAGCGCGGGAATGAAGTGGTACTCGTACGCACTGTTCTCGCCTCCTTCCTCGATCTTCGGGCGGATGGCCACCGTAACCGGCCCTGCGGTGGCCCGTCCACCGGATTAGCTTGACTCTGTCGGCCATGGAGCTGGACGATCCCGGATTCCGCCACAGTGTCCTGGCCGACTTCCGTGACCGTCTCGGCCAGGGCGATCGTGACGGACATACGATTTGCAGGAGCTCTGAACTCTCCGTTGGGTGGGCGCCCCGTGCTGGGCGGCAGACCGGGTTTGAGTGTGCCGGTCAGGTGCCATGCGGGGTGGCGGTAGTGGACGGGGGCGAGGAGGTGTGGGCGTGTTTGGTGGCGTACTGTTCCGCGGTGACGGTCAGTGACTGCGCGATCTGCCGCAGGTAGGATATGAGCTGCTCGGTCTCTTCTTGGTCGCCGTCGGCTGCCTGATTGCCCTGTTCCGACATCTGCTGCAGGAGCGCCTCGGCCTGTGCCCTGGCGGCCCGCACCATGTTGCGGGCCTGTTCGCGGGCCGCGGAGACGGTCTGCTCGGCCGACTGCTGGGCGCGGGCCTGCTGCAGTACGGCGTCCACCGTCGGCACCCCGGTGGCGCCGCTGCCGTCGCCGATGTTGTTCGCCCGGATCCAGTCCCGGTGGCGCTGCATGTCCGTCCGCAGCCGGTCGTTCTCCTCCGCCAGCGCGGTGAGAGTCGCCGCGCAGCGGCGCAGGGCGTCGTCCACCGCCTCTTCGCTGTAGCCGCGACGGGTCAGGGGGGCGCGGGGGAAGGTCATCGACCGCAGTGACTCGGGCGTCACGCGGTGCTCCTCCGGATGGTGTTCTCCTGTCTCGTTCATGTGTCTCCGATCACCGAGCGTCTTCGAAGTGCAGCAGGTCATGGGGAATGCCTGCGTCCGCCAGATCGCGCACTGTCGCGGAGACCATGGCCGGCGAGCCGCAGACGTAGAAGGAGCATCCACTCCACGTGGCGGCGCGCAGGACCGGGCCGGCGAGGCTGCGGTTGTCGACGGTGCCGGCGTCCGCGCCGACCAGCGGCGTGATCCGAAGCCACGGGTGGGCCTGGGCCAGTTGCCTCAGCGCGGGCAGGTCGTACAGGCCGTGGGTGTCGCGTGCCCCGACGAACAGGTCCACCCGGCGCTGACGACCGTGCCGGGCGATCTCTTCGACCAGGGCGCGCAGCGGGGCCAGGCCGGTGCCCCCGGCGATCAGCACCAGATCCCGGCCGTCGGACGGCCGGAGCGTGAGCCTGTCGCCGACCGGAGCTCCGAGGCGCAGCACGTCACCTTGTCGCAGCCCGTACACCAGAGCCGGGCTGACCAGGCCGCCATCGACGGCGCGCACGTGCAACTCGACGGTCCTGTCGGCGCGCTGTGGGTTGGCCGGGGTGAAGGACCGCCAGGTGCTCGGCAGCATCGGGGCTTCCACCATCACGGACTGCCCGGCCAGGTAGGCCATCTGCTGGTCCAAGCGCAGCGTGAGGACCGCGATGTCAAAGCCGCGTTGCTCATGCCGCACCACCTCGGCATTCCACCACGCCGGATTCACCACGCCGTCGGCCTCAGCGGCCTGAACCATGGTGCGGGCCACCAGGGTGTAGGCCTCGGTCCAGCCGCGCTGCAGTTCCGGGGTCCACGCCTCGCCCAGGAAGTAAGCCAGCGTGGCCAGCAGCGCTTGTCCCACCGCCTCGTAGTGCTGCACCACCACCTGGAACCTGCGGTGGTCGCGGCCCAGTTGCTGCAGGTACGGAACGAGCCGGTCCGGATCATCCGCTTCCGCGACGATCCGGCCCAGGGCGGCGACGAGCCGATCGCGTTGCGCCCCCATGGCTACCGGGAACATCGGCCGGACCTCCGGCGCAATGAGGAATAGGTAGGAGTAGAAGTACCGCGGCACCTCGTCCCCCGACTTGCCGACCAGGGCGAAGGAATCTCTCAGCGCCTGTGAATCGCTCACGTCCGCCCTCCGGTGGCTGACATCAGGGGTAACTCCAAACAATCGGGAGCCGGTCGGCGGCTCGTCCCGCGGAGCCGCTGGCGGCTGCGTCAGCTCGAGGGGGCCTCGCCCGCCGCGACCATGGTGCTGCTGATCACGCCGTAGACCGCCGTCCAGGACTCCTCGACGGCCGGTGTCCACGCATCGCCCGCGTAATGGCGCAAGGTGGCGATCAGGCTGGCCCCCACGGCCGGGTAGTGCTCGGCCAGCACTCCGTATCCCGCATGGCGCCGACCCAGGTTCTGCAGCATGCCTATCAGCGTGTCGGTGTTCTCCAGGTTGGCAACCAGGGCACCCAGGGCCGCCCACAGGCGGTCGCGCTGCTCGTCGAGGTGAGCGGCGAACAGGGGGCGCACACCGGGATGGTGGGCGAACAGGTGGTCGTAGAAATACGCGGTCACCTGCGAGCCGTGGGGCTGAACAGCCGCGAAGCTGCTCCGGATCAGTGAGAGGTCTGCGGTCATGGCGGCCGACTGTAGCCAGAGGCGCGCGGGCCGAACAAGTTGAAAGATTTCTGTAACAATATCGTCAAGAGACTGACTGCGGTGGTACACACGGACAGGCCCTGGCGGGCACCCGAGTGCAGGGGAGTCCCCGAGGTCAAGGGAGCCGACCGAGGGACTGACCGGCTGCGGGAGGAGAACGGCGGCCGCGCAAGGCGGAGGCGGAGTGAGATGTGGAGCGCGAGACCCTGCGCCGGACAGCTTTCGGTCCGAGTCGGTGTGGGGGGTGGGATGGACGTCCTGGGAATCGACGCTTGCGGCAAGCAGGGGTGGGTGGGGATCCGGCTCACGGACGGCGCATACGCGGGGAGCCTGGTGGCCGTATCCCTCGATACGCTGATCGAGCGTGCCGGCGCGGTGGAGACAGTCGCGGTGGACATGCCGCTGGGTCTTGTCGAGAAGGGCTGGCGTGCCGCTGATCTCGCGGCCAAGGCGCTGCTGGGGACGCGACGCAGCAGCGTTTTCCTCATCGCGCCAAGGCCCGCATGGCAGGAACCTGATTATGTGGCGGCCGCGAACCGGTGCCAGGAGCTCACCGGGAGTCGGCTGAGCCAGCAGGCGTGGGCGCTGGCACCGAAACTTTTCGAGGCTCGCGCGTGCTGGCTTGCCGATGAGCGCATCCACGAGGTGCACCCCGAGCTGTCCTTCTATTCCTTGGCCGGCGGGGTGCCACTGATGTACGCCAAGAAGACCTGGCGCGGCCAGAACCTGCGCCGGGCACTGCTGGCCGAGTCCGGACTCGTGCTCCCTGACGAGCTTGGAGAGGCCAATCGGATCGCCGTGGACGATGTACTCGACGCCGCTGCCGCCGCCTGGTCGGCACATCGGATCGCGCTCGGGATCGCAGAGCGGGTTCCCACGGTGCCCGAGCCGGACGCGGAGGGCCGCCGCCTCATCGAGATTCGATACTGACTCAGGGCTGTCCCGCAGTCCCTGGCGGGACAGCGCGCGGCGTCAGATGCGGTGCATCGCAAGGCGGAGGGGCGTCCGCACACTGGATGTATTCGGACGTTCCGGCAACGCGGCGAGGTGCCGTAGCTGTCGTCGTGCGCCGGCCAGGGATTACGGGACAGCCCTTAGTCCCAGACCATGTTGAACGCGCGCTCGAAAGTGAGCGGACGTATGGTCAGGGCCGTGGATACAGCGGTCACAGAGTCTCCCCGGGGTGCGTCCAGCCGTGCGGTGAGCACCGCACGGCACGCGGCGGCAGACAGTAGCAACGTTCCCCCCACACCCACCGCGAATATTCGGGCAGGTTCGTTCCGTGCTGGTCAGGCGGGCGGCAAGCGGAGTTGTTCTGGACACTCCGGGGCGGTCGCCCCGACAATTGACCCTGTGACGTCGTCCTTCGAGTTCCACACGTATCCCGCGCGGGTTTCCGATGCTCAGCGCGACCGTGTTCTCGGTGTGCTCAGAGAAGGCGCCGCGCAGGGCAGGCTCTCCCACGACACGTTCGTACGGCGCATGGAACTGGCCCTGGCCGCCCGCCGCCCGGAGGAACTGGCGGCACTCACCGCCGACCTGCGGAGCGAAGGCCGCTGGACGCAGGGGCTGTTCCGGGTGGTCGGCGAGGTGTCCGGATTCCCGGCCCGGCTACGCAGGGCCTGGCAGGCCGAGCGGCTGCCGAAACTGCTGCTGCCCGCCCCGAGCCCGTACCCCGTGTTCATCGGCCGCGATCCGGCGAACGGACTGCGCCTCACCCATGAGACCGTCTCGCGCAAGCATGCCGAACTCACCGTGCAGGGCGGCCGCTGGATCCTGCGCGACCTCGGCTCGACCAACGGCACGTGTGTGAACGGGCAGCGGGTGACCGGCGCGGTGTCGGTGCGCGACGGGGACCAGGTGAGCTTCGGCCGGATCACCTTCCGGCTGTCCGCGCCCGCACTCAAGCCGCCCGGGGCGCCGGGGCTTCCCGGGCGTCCGGCCTGAACCGGGACGTGGATCACGCCTGTTGGCGGAGGCCGCGTCCGACGAGGGCGAGGAAGTCCTCGCCGACCGCTTCCAAGCGTGTCGGGTGGGCGTGGACGCGGCGGGCCACGTCGGACGGTTCAGCGCCCCACCCGACGATCAGCTGACTCTCCCGGGTGCAGCTGACGTGGGCCGCGGCGGCGTTCGCGGAGCTGCTGCGGGCGACGGCCACCTTCACCCGAACGGCCGTACCTCCACTGCGCTGAGCGCTCCGCCGTGGTCCCCTTGGTTCATCCGCGCCGCGCAGCGGTGCACCGACCCCGGGGGGCAAGGATGCAGGCTGACGCGCCCGACGGCATACCCCCGCCCGCCTCGGACCTCGGTCGTCGTGCCGCCCGGCCCGGCACCGGCCCCAGCCTGCTCGCGCCCGGCGCCGCGCACGATCCGTACCGGCTCTACCGCGTGCTGCGCGAGGAGTACCCGCTCAGCTACGACGCCCCCTTCGGCGCCTGGCTGCTCAGTCGGCACGCCGATGTGTCGACAGCCCTCACCGACCCGCGGTTCACCGGCTTCCCGCACGAAGGCGAGCCCCGCGGCGGCCCCGCGCCGCGCGGGCTCTGCCACGGCAGCAGGCTCTGCCTGCCCCGGCCGCAGGACATCGCGCGGCCGGCGGCGACCGTGCCCCGCCACCTCTCCGAACGCGTCGAACGGACCGCCTACGTCCTCGCACACCGCATCGCGGGGCGGCAACAGGCCGATCTTGTCGAGGAGTTCTGCCGCTGGCTGCCGGTGGGCACCGCCGCCCCCAGTACCGCCCAGGAGCCGGCGCAGCCGCCCGGTCACCCCATCACCCCCTGCATCAGCCGGACCGGCCTCCGTGAGACGGCGCTCGCCTCCCTCCTCGCCAATCTGCTGGACGCCCCCGACCTCCTGGCCGCCCTGCGTATCGAACCCGCCCTCGCCCACCGCGCCTGGACCGAGTCGCTGCGCCGCGACCCGCCCGTGCAGGTCGTGCTGCGCCGCACCGTCGCCGAGGTGCAGGTCAGCGGCGGCACGCTCCCCGCCGGGGCGCCCGTCGCCTGTCTGATCGGCGCGGCGGGCCGCGACCCTGAGCGGTACGCCGCTCCCGACCTCTTCGACCCCTTCCGGCCTGACCAGAGCCGGTCCAGCGCAGGACCGGAGTCCTGTCCGGCCGTCCCGCTCGGGCGGCTGGAGGCCGAACAGGGGGTACGCGCCCTGCTCGACGCCATGCCCCGGCTCCGCTGGGCGGACGGATTCCGTCCGTCCAGTACCGGACTGCTCACCCGCGGCCCGCGGACCCTCCTCGTACGATCCGGCTGAGTGCCGGTCCTCGACCCGGGGACCGGTCCGCCCGGCATTCAACGACAGGCACGGAGCAGCGCCACCGGTCGTTCGGCGAACAACGCGGCCACCTCGACCGGACCGCCCGGGAACTCCCGTCCCGGCGTGAGCAGATCCGTCCACGGCCCGTCGCCCGGCAGCGCCAGCGTCGTCCCGCGCCAGCCGCCCGCCCCGGCCAGCCGCAGCGACAGCCTGGTCACCGCCGTGACGACCTCCCCGGAGCGGCAGAAGGCCAGACAGTGCGCGGCCGCCGGGCCCTGCGCGGTCAGCGGGGTGTACGTCCCCGACTCGCCGAAGAGCTCCGGCCGATTCCGCCGCAGTCGCAGTGCCGCCACCGTGAGCGCTGCCTTCTCGCTGACGGGACCGTCCGCGGGCGGGCGGCGGAACGGCTGCCGGTTGTCCGGGTCGACCAGTGCCACATACTCCTGCTCCGTCCCCTGGTACAGGTCCGGCACCCCTGGCATCGTCAGCTGCACCAGGGCCGCGCCGAGCGCGTTGGCCCGGGTGAAGGGTTCGAGGGAGGCCGCAAACCGCTGCAACGCCTCCCGTGCCGGCCCGGTGCCGGCGGCGGGACCGGCCGCGACGAAGTCCGACACCGCCCGCTCGTAGACCGGATCGGGCTCCGTCCAGCTGGTGAACAGGCCCGCTTCCCGTACGGCTTTCAACAGCGCGGGTTCGAGACGGCCCGCCATCTCGTCGGCGGGCAGCCCCGCGCAGCCGAACGCCGTCTGCCAGGCCTGCCAGGCCAGCTGCGGATCGGGCGCGACCGCGTTCGGGGCTGCCCGCGCCAGCTCCGTCAGCAGCTGGGACCACTGCTGCGGACACTCCGACAGGACCGCGATCCGGGCCCGCACATCCGCGCTGCGCTTGGTGTCGTGCGTGGTCAGCACGGTGCCGGTGGCGGGCCAGTCGCGCGCCAGCCGGGTGCAGAAGGCATGGAACTCCTCCGGAGCCACCGCGGGGCGCCCGGGATCACAGCCCACCTCGGTCGCCGAGATCAGCGGCACGTACCGGTAGAAGGCCGTGTCCTCGACCGACTTGGCCCGCAGCGCCGACGCGGTCTGCGCGAACCGGGCGCAGAATGCCGCCCGGTCCGGCCCGTCACCGAGCCGCCCCAGCGCCAGGTCCCGCACCACATCGACGGCCGCCGCCTCCTCGGCCACGGAGAACAACGCCCTGGCGTCCCGTACGGCCGTGTCCGGCAGCGCCGCCTCCGCCGCCCCGCTGCAGGGCCCGCCCGCCGTGACGTACGGGCGGTAGACCGGGACGCGGACGAGCAGTTCATCGATGGCGGTGCGCAGCGCCCACGGGGCGTGGTCGCGCAGCGCGGGGTCCTCGGCGCAGATGCGTACGGCGAGGCGGGTCAGCAGGGCGGTCTCCGCGGCCAGTTCATGCGTCACCACCCGGTACGCGGCCCGGCGGACCGTCGTCGACCAGTAGCCGCCGCGGTCCCCGGCCGGGCCGGCGAACTCCCGGTACCGGCCGAGCAGCTCGGTGGCGCCCATCGGATCGGTGAACAGCCCGTCGATCCGGTGCAGCGCGTCGTACCCCGTCGTCCCCGCGACGGCCCAGCCCGCGGGCAGCGGCTCGGTACCGGTGAGGATCTTCTCCACGACCGTCCACCGCCCGCCGGTCGCCTCGTCGAGCCGCTCCAGATAGCCGGCGGGGTCGACGAGCCCGTCGGGATGGTCGATGCGCAGTCCGTCGACGACGCCGTCCCGGACCAGTTCGAGGATCTTGCCGTGGGTGGCCGCGAACACCTCGGGGTCCTCCACCCGGACCCCGATGAGGTCCGAGATGGTGAAGAACCGCCGGTAGTTCTGCTCGGTACGGGCCAACCGCCACCAGCCGAGCCGGTAGTGCTGGGCGTCCAGCAGCTTCGGCAGCGGAAGACCGGCGGTACCGGCCCGGAGCGGGAACTCCTGCTCGCCGTGGCGCAGCACCTCCCCGTCCACCTGGAACCGTTCCATCTCGTCGCCGATCCGTCGGGCGAGCACCGGCAGCAGCACCCGCCCGTCGCCCGCCGCCCAGTCGATGTCGAACCAGCGGGCGTACGGCGAGTCCGGGCCTTCGCGGAGGACCTCCCACAGGGCCCGGTTGTGGCGCGGGGCGGCGGCCATGTGGTTCGGCACGATGTCCAGCACCAGCCCGAGTCCGTGCTCCCGCGCCGTGGCCGCCAGTTGCCGCAGCCCCGCCTCACCTCCGAGCTCGGCCCGGACACGGCTGTGGTCGACCACGTCGTAGCCGTGCCTGGAGCCGGGCACGGCTTCGAGCACCGGCGACAGGTGCAGATGGGAGACGCCGAGGGCGGCGAGATACGGCACCGCGTGCCCGGCGGCCGAGAACGGGAAGTCCGGCTGGAGCTGGAGCCGGTACGTGGCGGTGGGCGTCATGCGAACGTACGTACCCAGCCTGAAGCCGACTGTGACACGGCATCCGGCCGATCCATCCGGACGAGGGGTCGGCTCCGTGGGCCGACCCGCCGCTGGCACTCGCGTCAAAGGAGGCCGAACAGGTAGAACACCACGGAGACCTACCAGAGCACGTCGCCGGACTGATGCGGGCCTACCTCGATTCCCGCCAGCACCTGCCCTACGCCAGCAGCAGGAGTGCCCGATGACTCTTCCCCGGCCGCCAGCCCGGGCAGCCGATGAACCCGGTCAGCCTCCAGGTCCACCTTCGCGAGATCGGCGTCCCTCCGCAGCGCGGCAGGACCTCCGCGATCCGCCACCTCGTCCTCCAAGCCCCGGCCCCAGTTATCGCAAAGGCCCTCATCTACCACGACAAGACCGCCACACGGCTGGTCACCGAAGCCGGCGGAACCTGGAGCCGATACGCCCCAGGCGGCCACAAGCGGTGACCGCCAGGAGCCGTTCGGCCGAACGCTCAGGCGACCGAAGTCCGGAAGGGATCAGCGGGAATGATCTCTGCCTCGTCGAAATGCTGCTCCAACGCCTCGTGGCCGTGACCCCGCCGGGTTCCTCTCACGGCCGGCGGGGCGGCAGAGCCGCTCGGCCCCGCCAGTAGTCCGCATCACGAGGATCTGCCAACCATCTGGTCAGACGCTCAGCGCCTGCTTCGACTGCTTGGGGAAGCGAGGCCTCCTCACCGACAACAAGCCTGAGGGCATCAACATCATGGGTGGCATGATCGGTCTCGCACCAGCAGGCCACGTTCACGGCCGCGTCGACCGCGAGCTGGCCCCGATCCGTCCACACCACCTGCAGCAGGAACTCCAGCTGATCGCCCCCGCCTGCATGCTCAATGACATCCAGGCCGAGGATGACGGGCGTCCACGGCTGCGGGCCCGGGAAGACCACGTGATCCAGTGCCCACTCCCACTCCGCCCTGTCTCCGTCGACACGAGCCGCATCAACCGCACGGACCGCCTGTTTCAGAAAGTCCACGTCAGCAGCGGAGAGGCGGGGGAAGAGCGTGGTCAAAGGGACGTCGTCGAAGACACCTCGGCTCATAGCCATGAGCCGGTGATCCGTTCTCTCCGACTTCGCAGACTTCAAGAAGTTGCCGTGCAGAGTCCGCATAGCGCATCGCGGTCTTCTCGTCGAGCCCGAACACCTCGGCGAGGTGGAGCGGATCCGGCCCGTGGGTCAGGGCCTCTTCGAGTTGCCGGTCGACGCGAAGCCGCTCCAGCGTCGCGTCCTGCCCGCGCATCGTGGCGCTGATCCAGTGGTTGCTGGCGCGGCTGGTCTTGGTGGCGGTCTGGTTGTTGATCAGCAGGTGGAGGTTCGCGGCGTTCGGCCACCGGCTCCGTCGGTGTTCCAACCAGTCCCGCAGCAGTTTCAGGGTGAGGTCGTCGAGCGGGCGGGCGCGTCCGGCGATGGTCATGTGTCGGTTGCCGATGTCGATGTTGTCGAGCATGAGGGTGCCGATCTCCCGCGGCGGAGGAGGAACGGATGGAGGCCTCACCCTCTGGCTTCGGCCGCAATCCAGTTCTGCCAGACGTGGATCGTGTTGGGCACCTCGGGGCGATCGAGGAGCCAAAGAACATAGCCAGCATGCCGCCGCGCCCATGGGTTGTCAGACCCAACGGCAGTTTCCAGCCGGCTGCGCAGATCCTCACTGTCAACGGCTCGAGCAACGCGCAGGTACTCGCGGTCCTTGCAGCGGTAGGCCCTCTGAACGACGATCTCGACCAGGTCGGTGAGCTTCGTCCTGACTGTCTTGCCGTGGTCAGCGACCGCCACGTCCTGTATGAGGTTCTGCTTCGTGCCCCACTCCTTGGCATGCCGGGTCCACTCCTGCGGATACCTTGCCTCCCATTCCAGGAAGAGGAGCGCATAGGGCAGCCCCTGCCATGTCCTGATGTCTCCGGGCGGGCGGTTCCACAACGCGTTGGGCAGCGAATACCTGCCGGCTTCGACGTACACCTCATGTGCCTGCAGGAAAGCCGGATCCCGCCACCTGTCCTGTCCGCCAAGCGGCAGCGGCAAGCGCCACATCTCATTGAACCGACCAAGAGCATCCCGCACGTTCCTCTGGACATCAGCAAGACGGACCAGCGCCGCAGCCCGTTCGGCGGGATCGTCGGCTATCAGCCCGAACGCCCAGCCCAACCGCGCGTCCCACGCAAGGGCTTCGTCAACGCCGACACTCGCATCCGCTTCCTTCGTCACGCAGGAGATCATCCCTCAGTCACTCACCGAGGTGCATCGACCCTCGACTTCATCCAGAGCGCAGATTGCTCGGACAAGGCGAGAGTGATGCACGAATCCCGAAGTTACGTCAGTAGGCAATCGCCGCCCCAAAGAAGGAAGAACCCCCTGGCCGAGTAATTGTCAATTCCTGTGGATCGGTGGTGCGCTTCAGCCTTCCTGGGGCTTCTGATCCTTGGCTTCGAGGAGGCGGCGGAGACGCCGGATCTCGGCGATCAGGCGGGGAATGTCCTGGCGGGCGTTGGCGATGAAGTTGGCGTTCTCGTCCCAGCGTTCGTCCGCGACGTCGACATAGCGTGGCTGCTGGACCAGGGTGGCGGCCACGATCTGGCGGTGGTCAAAGTCTGGCCAGCGTTCGCCGACTCCGGTGTCGGGGACAGTACTGATGGCAACGAGGCTCATGGCGAAGTCGTCGTCCAGTTGGCGCACGTGCCAGGGGCCGGGAGTCGCAGCACCGGCAAGCTCCTCGATCTCGGCGAGTTCCTCGTCGGTCAGCGGATTGGGGGTGTCCATCACGCTGCCCGCTCCTCGCGCTCAACCAGCTGACCACGTTTGAAACGGGCTCCGGCGCGGACAAGGGCAACGAGGTGGGGCGCATTCACGGCTCGCCAGCGGGCCTGAGCGGACTCGATTAGCTTGAAGACCATGGCCAGTCCGGCCGCGCGGGAGCCTGCGCCCTTGGTGACCTTGGTCCGCAGGCGCACGGTGGCGAAGGTCGACTCGATCGGGTTGGTGGTCCGCAGATGGACCCAGTGCTCGGCGGGAAAGTCGAAGAACGCCAGGAGTTCGTCTTC
Organism: Streptomyces sp. NPDC051020; assembly: GCF_040683105.1. NCBI lineage: Bacteria > Bacillati > Actinomycetota > Actinomycetes > Kitasatosporales > Streptomycetaceae > Streptomyces > Streptomyces sp. NPDC051020. Next base: position 45,702 of record NZ_JBFBCG010000052.1, read on the forward strand.
GTCGTCCGTGATCCGCTTGACGACCTTGAGGTACTTGGCCCCGTAGGCCCGTTCGAAGTCGCGGACGGCCCGGGCCGCATGCTCCTTGTCCTCGGCGTTGTAGATCTCCTGGATCGCACGCTTGGCCGCGGGCTGGGCTGACTTCGGCAGCGCGTCCAAAACGTTGGCGGTTTTGTGAAGCCAGCACCTTTGATGGCGGGTGTCGGGGAAGACCTCGCTCAGCGCGTTCCAGAACCCGAGAGCGCCGTCGCCGACGGCCAGGACCGGGGCCCGCATGCCCCGACGGGCGCAGTCCCGCAGCAGGCCCGCCCACGCCTCCGACGACTCGCGGTAACCGTCGGTCATCGCGATCAGCTCCTTCGTGCCGTCCGCGCGTACCCCCATCAGCACCAGGACCGCGGCCTTCGCCTCCTCCAGGCGGATGCGCAGGTGGACGCCGTTCGCCCAGACGTACACGTAGTCCGTGGCGGACAGCTCCCGGTCCATGAACGCCGTGTGGTCGGCCTGCCATTGGGCGGTCAGCCGCGTCACGGTGGCGGGCGAGAGGCCGGCCGAGGAGCCGAGGAACTGCTCCAGCGCGGGCACGAAGTCGCCGGAGGACAGTCCGTGCAGACACCTCACGCCCTCAAGGTGTCAAGCCGCAGCGACGAGTGGGGCGGGGAACGCCGTTTGTTCGTCGAACAGTTCGTGGTTCTGGATGCAGTGGTAGAGCTGGCCGATCATGCGGTTGAAGAGGTTGCGCTGGGCGGCGGCGTGCCAGTCTCCGTGCTCGTCGCGGCGTCGCCGGTAGTGCGCTTTTGCGCCGGGTGAGGCGGTGATGGCGGGGAAGGCCCAGAGGTAGCCGACGTGGTTGAGGCGGTCGTTCTTGACCCACCGGCGGGTGATGCTGGACTTCTTGCCGGAGGCCCGGGTAATAGGCGAGGAGCCTGCATACGCCTTCAGGCCGCGGGCGTCGGCGAAGCGTGCGTGGTCGTCCCCGATCTCGGCGAGCACCCGGGCGCCGAGCTGGGTGCCGAGCCCGGGAAAGCTCAGGATCACGTCAGCGTCGGGGTGCTGAGGGAAAGCCTCCTCCACCGCCTGGGCGAGATCGTCGGCGGCGGTGCAGGCGGCCTCCAGCTGGATGAGGAGGGCGAGCATTTGCTTGCCGAGCGCGTCCTCGACGAGGGGCGGCTGGTGGGCGAAGTCGCCGCGGAAGACTTCACGGATCCGCTCGGCCTCGACCTCGATGCCGCGCTTGCGGCCGGCCCGCCTGAGCGCGCTGACGATCTGCGTGCGAGTCAGTTTCGCGGCCCTGCACGGGGTCGGTGCAGCCTTCAGGAGTTCGCGGGCCTCGGGGCGGCACAGGCCGTTCTGCCAGGTCGCGAAGGCGTCCAGGGCAGAGGGGTAGTACTCCCGCAACAGGGATCGGAGCTGGTTGGCCAACTGCAGTTCGCGGGCCTCGGGGCGGCACAGGCCGTTCTGCCAGGTCGCGAAGGCGTCCAGGGCAGAGGGGTAGTACTCCCGCAACAGGGATCGGAGCTGGTT
>NZ_JBFBCG010000052.1:47321-57417 GCF_040683105.1 Streptomyces sp. NPDC051020
GGTTGGCCAACTGCTGGCGGTTCCAAGTGGCATCCTGCTGGGCGCGGGCGAGAACGGCGATCGCACGGGCCAGGCCACTGTCGCCTGGCAGGGGCCGGTGGGCGTGCATGTCAGTGCGCAGGATGTTCGCCAGGACGAGGGCGTCGCCGGGGTCGGACTTCTTGCGCGAGACGCTATGGCGGTCGCGGTAGCGGGCAGCGGCCAGCGGGTTGATCGCGAACACCTGTCGCTTGCCGGTCCGCAGCACCGCGACCAGCAGGCCGCGGGAGGTCTCGATGGCGACCGGGATCGGGTTCTCGTCGGTGTCGCTGTACTCGGCGAGCAGATCCAGCAGGAGTTTGTAGCCGGCCGCATCGTCGGTGATGTGGCGCTTGGCCAGTAACCCGCCGCTGTCGTCGACCAAGGCGACATCGTGCGTCTTCTCGGCCCAGTCGATTCCGCAGTAGATCAAGGCAGTTCCTCCCCATGGCACGGTTGTCTGCGCTGGTCACGAGCGCATGCGGGCCACGCAGCGACCTAATTCCAGGACTCGGCCCACCGGGCCGGTCCGCCACCTCACTAGCCGTTCGTGGCACCAGCGCACCACGCGGGCCTCGGTCTATGCGGGAGCTCAGACGGCTCGGGCGTTTCGAGAGGTCGCCGTGTAGTGGGCTCGCACCACAAACACCAACGAGTGATCAAGGTGAAGAGTGCTGACGCTCGACGGCGCCGGGCGTCGCCGCTCTGCACGGAGGCATCACGGCCGGGTAGAGCACAGGCATCCGCCCGACGCCCACGGGCGCCACCACCCATCCCGGTGGTGGCAGCCACGAAGGGGCCGAACGCCGCCGCTCTGTTGTGAGACGTCGAGGCCGGGGCCTCCTGAGGCGTTCGTTCGGCGCCCACGCGACCGTCACCACCACGAGCACAGAGACCTGCGCCGCTCTCCCGCGAGGGCTCAGAGCCACGAAGACGTAGGGCGTCGGCCTCAGATGTTCCCGAGCACGGTCTTGCGCCGCTCTGGCACGAGACGTCGATTGCCCTGAGACGGTCAGACGTCACGGCCGTACTCGAACAGCCTGGCATTGGTGGTTCCCGGTGCTGGAGCTGTTATAAGGGAATTAGGTAGAGCAGCGGCAGCACCTCACTGATCTTCGGGGACTTGCGGCACCAGGGCGGCAGGATCGCCGAGGAGAACCGCTTGCGCTCACCCGTCGTGTCATCGACGCGCTTATCATTCACGCGTGGGGCCCGCACCTCGACCGTCCCGGCGGCCGTGGTGACCTTCCTCGACTGGTGGTAGCCATTGCGCACGACCAGGCGGCGACCGTCGCCGTCCCGTTCACCGGCCAACTCGGCTATGTAGCTGTTGACTTCAGCTTCCAGCGCGGCAGCCAGCATCCGCCTGGCGCCCTCGCGGACGATCTCGTCGATCAGGGAGCCGTTTGGAGTGGAACCGTCAGCATTGACTACCGTGAGCACGGGCGTGCCTTCCCGACCGACGCGCCAACGTCGGCCTACTCGATGACCATCACAGGATCATTCGGGAAGGTACGCCCTTCGCGTTGCCTCCCCGACACCGATCCACAAGTCTTGAGCATTGCTCCCGCTGCCTGCTGCCGGCCCCCATCTTCCTGGGACGCAGCCCAGATCACGGCGCTGCCACTGACCGCGCCAGCATCAACCACGATCGGTACCAGCCAGCCGGGGTCTGCAGGAACAGCACCGACGCGCACCGAAACGTCACGCAACGCAACGTAGCTCAACGCGAACGAGGCCAGGCCAACCACTATGGCGGCCAGACTCGGAAGCGTCCGTGTCAAACGCATGAGAGATACCTCAACAAGCCGGTAGATCAGAAGATTCACCCGTGACCTTGCGCGCCGAGGCCTCCCACACCATCCCGCCGCAACAGTTGGCCTGCAACTACGGCGCACGGACCGTAGTCAGCGTTGCCAACGAACCTCTTTGGTGCGACAGCGTTCGAAGGAGCTCCTCCATGTCCACGACGACCGGCCGCCGCCTCGGGGCCGCAGCGCTTCTGTCAGCAGTGGTCCTCGGCGGAGCCAGCAGCCCTGCGCAGGCCCGCGTGCACGACACCCACCCGCCTCGCAATCCCGGGTGCGTAGTCACGACCGAAGAGAGCCAAGCCGCCCCTGACAGCCAAACCGGCCAGCTGTCGTCCCGCGGCGTTCTGGCCCAGTTCAAGGCAGCCGTCGCCAATCTCGAACAGCGCTACCTCGGACCAACACTGACCAAAAGCCAACGAAACGCTACGGCATCCCGCATCCGGACGCTGACCGGACAGCTCGCGATGACCAGACCTCCGGCAGAGCGTCACGTGCTCCAGGCCGAGATCGATGCCGCCGCCGCTCAACTCACGGGGAAACGACTCACCGCTCCCGAACGGAATGAACTCGAGTCAAAGCTCGCAGAGCTCCATGACCAGTTCCTCACGGCGAAGCTGCGCAACAAGGACCGTATGCAGCTCTCGAAGGCACTCGCACGCATAGAAACCAACCTGCGCCGCGCCGGCCCCTTCTACGCCGCCTGACGTCCACACGACCACCTCTGAAGGGCCGCCTCGAACGAGGCGGCCCTTCAGACACGGCTGCCGCAGCCTGGGCTCGTAGAAAGAAGGCCTTTCGATCATGAACCCCGGGGCGGCCAGGGTGCCGGCGGCTAGGGCGTGTTTCAGAAGCGCCCGAGGCTGCTGGTTCGTTACTCCTGGTGCAGAGCGGCGAGCCAACGGTCGTCTTGGAATTCGGCAGGCACCTCGTCCTCCCACGGATCGATCCCGCGGCGCTCCAGCTCGCCAAACCATCGGTCCCGCTGCGACTCGGGGAGACGTCGTCCGCACCAGGGGCAGAAGTCGATCGTGATACTTGACGTGCCGCCGTCATGGATGATCAGCCCGTACTCCTGGAACTTGGCGCTGAAGTCAACCAGCGCGTCCGGGCAGGCGAAGGGGTCGTCGTGCTGGTCGCAGCGCACGTTCACGCGGCTGGTCATCGCCTCGCAGCAGTGATGGGTCATGACCTCGGCTTCTCGTTGATCGGAAAGGTGGCACGTGGAGATCTGACGGACGCGCAATGCGTCGATGATCCCGTCGGCTTTCTCCATGACCTGGGTGTCGATGGTGATCTGGTGCTCCAGCTCGGCAATGCGAGCCCGGAGTGCCGCCGTGGCACCCTGCTCCTGCTCGAGCCAGCCGGCATAGCTGTCGCGGTCGTCGCAGAGGCGCAGGATCCCTTCGCCGTATGCTACGGCCCGCTCAGCGGCGGACTGCCAGGCGGTGCGGTAGCGGTTGGCGCGGGCCTCGGCGGTGTCGCGGGCGGCGACGGCTTCACGGGTCCGGGCGGCGAGGTGGTCGACAGCGCGTTCAGCTTTCTCGGCGCGGTCGCGGAGCCCGGCCTCGTACTGGTCAGCGTCGGCCGCCTGGATTTGCCGTACCCGCTCGGTGGAGGCGACGAGGTCTACCCACTTATGGCAGTCGGATCGAAGCTGGTCGCGTTCGGCGTAGAGCTGGTCGAGGTCGCGACGGTCAGTAGCCCTGCCCATGAGCCGGGGCGTGCGTGCCCGGGCCTTCGCCCCGTTCCGACTGTCCCTCTTCGTCCGGGCCAGTTTCTGCTGGAGCCAGCGATACCGGACCGTCTCGCCGGGGGCGAGGAACTCCCGGTCGTAGAAATCACCGTCACTGGTCACCGCGATCAACGTGCCGGGCGGGTGTGACATGGCAGAGGTCTCCGCCGCTGCGCGGCTCCGGTTGCGGGGTCGCCTTGTCCCCGGCGGGTTTTGCGGCGAAGGAAAGGACCTTTCGCTCAACAAATGGCAGCTGCCCTGGAGCGGCACCATACGAGGCAACCAGCTACGCCGGCCACCTCGCATCCCGACGTTCACTTCTGCTGAAAGATCCGTTCCGACACGCATCATTTAATGACGCAGACGGTGAGCGCCCGGGCTGCGGCCCCTACCAGCCGGTGCGCGCCCCCGCACCGGCAGAGGCCTGTCTCCGCACCGGTGGCACGCGCGGGGGCGCGCACCGCCAGGCAGGATCGATGCCCAGCCCCCGCCGCCCGGCGAGGGCGCTTTCGCCGCGTGGGCAGGGCCTGCGTTCCGCGTAATTCAGCGGCCTGGAGTCATGAATCTGGGGTCTGACCTGCGCGGGCATGGGTGAGGGCGCCTGAGAGGCGTTTCTCTAGGCGCTGGTGTTCGTGCTGGTCAGCGGGGTGTGGGTTCGAGCGTGATGATCTGCTTGGGTGCGGGGATGCCGAGCTTGGCCAGGAGGCCGGTCTGGGGCTTGGTGAGGGTGGTGACCTGCCGGAACAGGCCGGTGGGGCCGGTGAAGGTGCCGAGGTGGAGCCGGTCGAGCTCGCGGCGGACGGTCTGCCAGGTCGCGCCGGCGGTGGTCTCGGTGATGCGGATCAGTAGCAGGGCGAGCCAGCAGAGGACGACGTGTGCGCGTATGCGTTCCTCGAGCCGGTGGTAGACGGGTCGCAGGTCGATGATCTGCTTCATGTCCCGCCAGCCCCGTTCGACTTCGAGGAGCTGCTTGTAGCCGAGGGCGATGTCCTCCGCGGACAGGTGTGGGTCGGAGCATCGCAGGAGGTACTTGCCGTCGAGGTTCTCCTCGGCCTTGATCTTCGCGGTGTCGAGGCGGAGCTTGCCGGCCGGGGTGGTGCGGAGGTAGCGGTTGAGGCCGGGCTTGTCGGCGATCTTTCCGCGGAGTTCTCCGCGTTTGAACTCGCTGAGCTGGTCGGTGTCCTCGATCAGGTGGGTGAGCTGGGCGACGAGCTGTTCGCGTATGTGCTGGTCACGGGTGGCGGCTTCGGGGTTGTGGCAGATCACGAACCGTTCGGTTTCGGAGATCCTCACCTCCTTGACCCGCATGTTCTGGGCGATCTCGCCGTAGCGGCCCTGCCGGGACAGGGCGGCCCTCACCTCCGGGCTGCCGGAGCGGAGTTTCTCGCCGACGATGTAGGCGTTCTCGCCCTGGCGGAGGTAGCGGCGGTTGCGTTCGCTGGAGAATCCCCGGTCGGTGACCCACACGATCTTGCTCAGGGTCCAGTTCCGCATGTCGTCCTTGACCTGCCGGATCAGTTTCTGGTCACCGGTGTTGCCGGGCCAGGACCAGACGCGGACCGGGATCCCGTCCCTCGTGACGGCCATCCCGATCACGATCTGCGGCAGGTCGTCGCGGGAGTCCTTCGACTTGCCGAAGGTGCGGAACCCGGCCTGTTCCGGGGCGTCACCGCTGTCGTCCGCGCCGGCGGGAGAGTCGTCTGCGGCCGTCAGGAGGCGGCCCTTGTCGTCGCGGGCGACGGGCTCGTCGGCCTCCTCCAGCTCGAAGTAGGTGCTGGTGGTGTCGAAGAACAGCAGGTCGACCTCGAGGTTGAGGAGGTTCGCGACCTCGTCGAACACCCGCTTCTCCAGGTCGTCCTGTACTTCGTGGAGCCAGTCCATCGCCCGGTAGCAGGCATCGTCGTCGGTGGCCGGCAGGCCGTCGACATGCACGTCGTGCGTGACCCAGTCCGCGGCAGCCAGCTTCGACGACGGAGCCAGAGCCCGGTTCGCGACCAAGGAGAACAGCACCCGCTCGGTCACCGACATGTCCCGGCGTCGGCCCCGCTTGGGCTGCCCCACCTGCCCGACGATCTGGTCGATCTTCAGCCGGCGCCAGAGATGATCGAGGACATAGGTGCCGCCGAACGGGACCGATGAGACGAACTCCAGGTCACCCGCCTCGGTCGAGGCCAGTGCCTCGCCCGGCTCCAGCAGCCTCGATAGAGACGCGACCAGGCGTTTGACCGCGTCCCGGTCGAGGTCGTCCTCACGGCCGAAGGTGAACAGGACCTTCGGGACCGCCCGGCCCTTCACCGGATCCCACTCGTTGTGGGCCAGGTGCAGGTACCGGACCGTGCCGGACTTGTTCTCCCGCTTCGTCGTCTTCACGTACACGACTCCAGACCATACGGAGCAACTCCAGGTCAGCGCAGGCGAATCCGCAAAATCGCGTCTCTAGGCAAATCCGGCCGTGTCACCAGCCCACAACCCGCTGACCTGCACCTTCAGCCCGGCAAGGACTCCAGAACCCCGGAATTACGCGGAACGCAGGCAGGGTGGGGCTCGACGCCGGGGCCGGGTTCTCCGAGGTCTTTCACGTCGTGGGCAGGGCAGGGCGGCGAGGCCGTGGAAGGCGGTGGAGGCGGTGGCCAGTTCATTCTTCCAGGGCCCGGTCGCGGAGATCCGCAGCCGGAGGCTCCACCCGCCGCGGGTGAGGCGGGATGCGCCGTGCAGTAGTTGGTAGCGGAGTTTCTTGGGCTCGGTGGTGGCCAGGGCGCCGTCCAGTAGCAGGGTGCGGGTCCAGGCGAGCAGGTCGATCGCGGCGAGTGAGAGTTCCAGCCAGACGGCGTTGACGGCGAACTGCTGGGAAGGGAAGCGACCGAAGCCGGTGTCCTTACCGCAGCGGGTACGGTCTTCGACGGCGGCATGGCCGCGGTGGCGGACCTCCTGCTGCTGGTGCAAACAGCCGCTCGAGTACGGGGTCTCGAGCACCGGGTGGCCGACGCCAGCGGACCGTGCACCCCTGGCCGTTTCCGCGCCAGGGGTGCACGGTCCGCGACCCGTTTGTGGCGAAGGACCTTCCGATCAGTTATTGGCCGTCGAGTTGCAATGGCGGATTCGGATCGGTGTCGTCGCTCATGAAGTCCTTCATGCCCTGCCACAGCGAGCGGGCCTGGTGGACGGTGGCCCTCTGGGCGTCGGCCAGGACCTCAGCGCGCTCGCCAAAGCCGATCGGGAGCGGTGGGAGGCCCAGCGTGGCCAGGGTGCGGGTCAAGAGCTCTGATGGCTCGCCCGGGTCGCGCAGTAGCCGCGCCACTTCGCGGGCGTCGCCGCTGCCGGCCGCCGCAACGAACAGCTCCGCATGCTGCTGGGCGGTCTCTTGCGACGGTGTCGTTCCGGGCCCTGCCCATCGGTGCCGGGCGGCCGTCCTGCCTTCGCGGACGACGGTGAGGGCCCGGGCGTCGCCCCCTTCGCAGTGGGCGACCAGGGTGGTCAGTTGAGGGGCGTTGAACGCGGTCTCCGCGACTTTTGCCAGCCCGTCGAGGCGTAGCAGCGTCGCGCGGCGTCCGCGCTTGCCTGGCGTCTCCTGTGATGGGGCGGCCTCCATCAGCGTCCACCGTCCGGCCGGAGCGAGCCGGACGGTTGCCCCGCACAGCAGCAGCTCCTGCGAGGCGCGTTGCGGCGAGGTGGGCACGTACGCGATCTCTTTTGCTGCCCGTGGCTCTACGGATTCCGGCACCGGCACCGTGGGGGCGGGGACGGTGCCGTTGCGGGGGATGGAGGCGGCGAGTTGGGACCGGGCGTGGTCCCGGAAGTGCAGGAACGCCTGTAGGGGGCTGGCTGCGTATTGCCAGGGGGACGAGGTGGCGTATCGCCCGATGGAGCGGTAGACGTCCAGCGATTCGGCCCAGCGTTCTTGCCGGTTCAGGGCCCACGCGAGGTGGTTGCGGATCAGGCGGGCGTCGTGGTCCTCGGGCGGGCGGGATGTGGAGTACGTCTGTGCGGTGGCGATGATCTTGTCGATCTGGTCGGCGTTGAGGGGTGCCTCGCTGCCGTTCTTACGCGAGCGTCTGTCCCTCCCGTCCGTCTCGATGTCGACTTCCGTCAGTGCCACGACTTCCAGGGCGCGGACGGGGGAGTTCTGCGGGGCGTCGGTGGCGGCGCGGGCCGCGTAGTCGAGCATCTCCTTGTGGCTGCCGTACCACTTGGCGGCGAGGAACTGCACGGCTTGGAGATGGGTGGGCAAGTGGTGGGGCCCGCAGGTGAGCGCATGGAGCAGGCAGTCGTCGAAGATATCGCGCGGCGCCTGGGCACCCCTGCAGTGGGTCAGGGCTGCGGACCACGGCACCGGGTCGCCGGGGCTGGCTGCGACGGCCGCTTCGATGGCTGGCAGTGCGTCGTTCAGCAGCGCGAGGAAGGCGCGGAACTGGTCTGGGGCCACGTCTTTCCCGTACGCGCTTGTGCGGACCTTCCATGCCTCGGCGATCCGCCGGAACGCTTCGACGACGAGGGCGTCGGGGTCGTCGGGCGACTTGGCCTGCCAGGCGTTCAGCCACGCTGCGTCGTCCACGGCGATCTCAGCGAGGGCGCGCACGGACTCGTCCCGCAGGATCCAGTTGGCCTTTTCACGTGTGACGGCAAGGAGTGCGCGGGCTGGCGCGTATGCGCCACGGCGTGCGGCGGTCAGAGCGTCGGTGGCGTGTGCGTCTGGTGCGTCGACCGCGATTGTGTGGTCCGGCGGCAGCCCGACTCCCGTCGCGTCCAGGTGCCTGACCATGCGTGCTGCCTTACCGAACACGTGCGCCTCCTCTATACCTGCATGTGCGCGTCATGATCGCTTCCGTGTCGCGCTCTTGGTAAGGCTGGCCGCCGAGTCGTGTCCAGAACGCCGTCGTGACGTGACTGCTATGGCGAAGGCGGACGGTGACGGCGCTGACCAGAAGGTTGCCGTGGCGGGTCTGTGTGTGTGCCGGCTCTGCGCTGCGGGGGCGGCGGACAGCATTGCACTGCGGGCGTTGCCCGGTTCCCGACTGCGTGCACTGGTAGGGGAGTAGCTGTTCGTCAAGTGAGAGGGCGTTAAGTCCCGTTCCTGATGATGTGGTGTCGCCCGTTCGTGGGTGATGGGACGGTTCCACGCTCGCGTCATGTCGTGTGCATGATGGGGTCGCGGGCATGGAACGGATGCCGTACGCAACCGACTTGTCCGACGAGCAATGGGCGTTGATCGAGCCGCTGGTCACCGCGTGGAAGCAGGAGCGGGTAGCGCGGTCGGCGACCGGGGACCCGGGCTCCTGCGACTTGCGCGAGGTCGTGAACGCGCTGCTCTACCAGAACCGGACGGGCTGTCAGTGGCGGCTCCTGCCACACGACCTCCCGGCCTGGTCGGCAGTGTTCTACTACTTCACCCTTTGGCGCCAGGACGGCCTTGACCAGCGAATCCAGGAGATCCTGCGCTGCCAGGTGCGGGAGCGGTCCAGACGATGAGAGGACCCGTCCCTGGTGATCATCGACACCCAGTCCGTCCGCGCGGCGGCCGGGGTGCCGAAGGAGACGACGGGACTGGACGCGAACAAGAAGACACCCGGCAGGAAGCGGGGACTCGCCGTCGACGTGCTGGGCCTGATCATCGGTGTGGTGATCCTCGCCGCGAGCGCGCACGACAACGAGGCCGGCATCGCCCTGCTGGACCAGGCGGCCGAACGATGCGGGATGCGCCTGGAAAAGGTTCTGGTCGACCAGGGTTTCAAGGACGCCGTGATCATCCACGGGGCGGTGAAGGACATCACCGTCGAGGTGGTCCGCCGCAACCCCGACGACGAAGGCAAGGGCTTCGTCCCACAACCGAAGCGGTGGGTGGTCGAGCAGGTCAACGGCACCCTCATGCTGCACCGGCGCCTCGCCCGCGACTACGACCACCGGCCCGACAACGCGGCCTCCCGCGTCTACTGGGCCTCCACCGCCGGCATGCTCCGCCGCCTCACCACCCCTACCCCCACCTGGCGGGACGACGTGGAGCTGGCCGCGTGAACGTCAGCGAACTCCTGCGGCTGCTGCAGACCGAACACGACGAGACCTCCGCACGAGCCGACAACCTGCGCGAGCAGATCGAGCGGTTCGCCATCGCCCTCGCCGAGACCGAAGCCCGCCTGGCCGAGCTCGCCGCCACCCGCAAGGTCATCGACGGCCTCACCCCTGCCGACCACGCAACGGCCCCCGCGGAGACCGCCACCGTCTACCAGCGCATCGTGACCACGTTCAACGAGCACCCCGGGAAGGTGTTCCGCGTCCGTGATCTGCACGAGCACCTGGGCCTGCCCACCGACGAGCCCTCAATCAACGTCACCCGCTCCCGCCTGGGACTCCTCGAACAACCCGGACGCGGCCGCTATCAGAAACGGACTTAACGCTTCCTAATGCTGTTGTCAAGCGGCTGCTGTGACTGGGGGTGCGACCTGGTGGCACCGTCGGTCACGGATCAGGGCCCACAGGACGTTGACGCGTCGGCGAGCGAGAGCGAGCACGGCTTGGACGTGCTTCTTGCCCTCGGCACGTT